>DASZCG010000162.1:0-4223 GCA_035943355.1 Gemmatimonadales bacterium | reverse complement strand
ACCCGAGATCGATCGCCTGCCGGCGCTGCCGGCCAAGCCGCACCGCCGCTGCATCTTCGAGCTGGTCTACTTCAGCCGCCCCGACAGCACCATTTTCGGCCGGTCGGTGGACCGCGTGCGCCGCGCACTGGGCCGCGAGCTGGCGCGTGAGCACCCTGCGGCCGGGACGGACTGCGTCTTCTCCGTTCCCGACTCGTCCAACGCGATGGCGCTCGGTTTCGCCGAGCAGGCGGGGCTGAAGCTCGAGCACGCGCTGATTCGCAACCACTACGTCGGCCGCACGTTCATCAATCCGACGCAGGCGTCGCGCAACGCCAAGGTCAAAATCAAGTTCAACCCGGTGCGCGAAGTGCTGCAGGGCAAGAAGGTCGTGGTCGTCGATGATTCCCTGGTGCGCGGCACGACGAGCCGGGAGCTGGTGCAGATGATCCGGCAGGCCGGCGCCACAGAGGTCCACTTCCGCGTCGCCTCGGCGCCCATCACCGGGCCGTGCTACTACGGCATCGACACGCCGACCAAGTCAGAGCTCATCGCGTCCAGTCATTCGCTGGAACAGATCCGCCAGCACTTGGCTGTGGACACCCTCGGTTATTTGTCGCTGAACGGGATGCTGCGCGCGATGGGCGGCGAGCCGAGCGAGTTCTGCCATGCCTGCTTCTCGGGCGACTATCCCACGGACATCCCCGGCGATACGCAGACCGCCCGCCACGCCACGCCGTTACAGGTGACGATGGCAGTCTAGTTGAGGCCTCGCTGCTTGTGGAGAGCGCCGTCGGGACGTAGTTCCATATTTGATATGACGCACATCGTCGTTCTCGACGAGCCGACCGTCCAGCAGCGGCTCCGCTACCAGGACCTCATTCCCGCCATCGCGGATGCGCTCGCGGCGCTGTCCGCGGGCAAGGTCGTGCAACCGGTGCGCGCGGTGCTTCCCATCGCGCCGCATCGCGGCTTCTTCGCCGTCATGCCCGCCTACGCGAACGGGGGCGCCCTCGGCGCCAAGCTCGTCACCTTCTATCCGCAGAACGTCGGGACCCACACGCACCACGCCGTCATCGTGATGTTCAAGCCCGAGACCGGCGAGCCGCTCGCCGTTATGGACGGCCGGCTCATCACCGAGATGCGGACCGCCGCGGCGTCCGCCGTGGCCACCCAGCGGCTGTCCCGAGCGGACGCGGCGGTGCTCGGCATTCTCGGATCCGGCGTGCAGGCAAAAAGCCATCTCGCCGCGCTGCGCCACGTCCGTTCCTTCAAGGACGTACGCGTGTGGAGTCCCCGCAACGCGCCGGCGTTCGCGCAACGGCACGGCGTGAAGGCCGCGGCAACGGCGGCGGATGCCGTGCGCGGCGCCGACGTGGTGGTGGTCACCGTGAATGCGACGACGCCGGTGCTGCAAGGACGCTGGCTCTCGCCCGGGACCCACGTCAATGCGATCGGCGCGACCCGCCCCGACTGGCGTGAGCTGGACGACGATCTCGTCACCACCGCCCGCGTCTTTGTCGACTCGCGCGAAGCCGCGCTGCGCGAATCGGGCGATGTCATCGCCGCGCGGAGCGAGGTGACGGAGATCGGCGCTGTCGTGGCCGGAGTCGCTCCCGGCCGGCGCAACGAGCAAGAGATCACACTCTTCAAGTCGGTGGGTGTCGCAGTCGAAGACGTGGCGGCCGCGGCGCTGGTGCTACAACATGGGGCGCGATGATGCTTGAATCGGTCCGTCCCATCGCGTTGAGTGAGATCCGGGACGCGCGGACGCGCATCACCGGAACCATCGTTCGCACGCCGCTGATCCGTTTCGACCTCGGGCCCGGATTCCCCGACGTGCGGCTCAAGCTCGAGAACCTGCAGCCGATCAACGCTTACAAACTGCGCGGCGCCGCCAACGCCGTCGCGCTCTTGTCCGATGCCGAGCGCCGGCGCGGCGTCTGGACGATCAGCGCAGGCAATGCGGGTCAGGGTGTCGCCTACGCGGCGCGGGCCGCGGGCGTGTCCTGCACCGTCGTCGCGATCGAGACGGCGCCCGCCGCGAAGCTCGACCGGATGCGCGCGTTGGGCGCGACGCTCGTGCTCGTGCCCTACGCACGCGCCTGGCAGGCGCTCGAGGACCGATCGTATCCGGGAGTCACCGGGACGTTCATCCATCCATTCGACGATCACAATTTCATCACCGGTCATGCGACGATGGGCCTCGAGATTCTCGAGGATGCTCCGGACGCGGCCGCCATCATCGCCGCGATCGGCGGGGGCGGCCTGATCACGGGCATCGCCAGCGCCGTGAAAGCGCTCAAGCCGGGTATTCGCGTGTGGGGCGCCGAGCCGGAGACCGCCGCGCCCGCCGCGCTCTCGTTCTCCAAAGGCTCCGCGCAGGAGTTCCCGGAATGGAAAGCCACGTTCGTCGACGGTGCCGGCGGCAAGAGCGTCTTTCCCCGGATGTGGCAGCGCATGCAGCCGGTCGTGGACGGGTGCATCGTGGTGAGCCTGGACGAAGTGAAGCGCGCCATGCGGCTCATGGCGGAAAAGGCCCGCGTCATTGCCGAGGGAGCTGGTGCGCTCGGCCTAGCGGCTGCGCTCACCGGCAAGGCGGGTAAGGGGCCGGTGGTCGCGATTGTGTCCGGCGGCAACATCGACCTCTCTAAGTTCTTCGAGCTAATAGCCGCAGGCTGAGCTTCGCCCAAGCGGCTGCGGCGTCTGTTGAGCGACGCCCCGGACCTCGAGGAGGACGTGTTGTCAGCTGAGGGTTAGCAGGGTCAAATCGCCCCAGCGCTGATCCGAAACGCCCTCGTCGCGTAGTTCGTCGTCGACCCCACCGACTCGCAAGTCTCGACAAATCAACGACCACCACGGAAAGCGCCCAAGGAACGGTTTGTGCCTTGGAGGCACCGCGTCTGCTGGTCCGCGTGCCATTCCAATCCCGGGAGCTGATTCGTGATGACGCAGGTACGCTTAGCCCTTCGAGCGCTGGTCTGTTGCACGGCTCTCGCATTCATCGGCTGTCGCGATCGCGGGCCCGTGGCACCAGAGGCCGGGATCGCTATGGAAGCCGCCGCTACGGGAGGATCGCACGGCTTGCTCCCCTGCCGTCCGCTCCCCTACGACTCGACGACGGTGCGGGTCGGTCCCGGGGGCGGCACGATCCGCGTGGGCAAGTACGGCCTGGTCATTCCCCCCCACGCCTTGAGCCGCCCAATCGACATTACGGCCGTCGCGCCAACGGACTCCGTGAACCGCGTTGAGCTGCGCCCCGAGGGGTTGACCTTCGACACCCCCGTTGCGCTCACGATGAGTTACCAGAACTGCGCTCAATACGACGTCACCAAGGGCATCGCCTACACGACCGACGGGCTGCTCATCCTCTCGTACGTGCCGTCGCGCGACGATGTCTGGGGGAAAAAAGTCACGGGCAGGCTCAGCCACTTCTCTAGCTACGCAGTCTCCTGGTAAGCGGACCATGGTCCCATGGAGTTTTCGCTCATGAAGCCGAGTTATCAACTGGTGGCCGTGCTGTGCGCGAGCGTCGCGCTTTCGACGAGTGCCTGCGGCGATCGTACAACGACCGGACCCGGCCCGGCGGCGATGCAAGCGTCGGTGACCGGGGGCGATCCTCATCATGACCATCACAAACATCATGTGCCTCCGGGCCTGGTGCGGTGCCGGGCGCAAAAGCCGCAGAACGAGCACCAGCGGATCGGGCCTGACGGGGGCAGCATTGAAGTCGGTCCGTACACGCTGACGGTGCCGCCTGGGGCGCTGACGCGTGCCGTCACGATCAGCGCCCGGATCAGGCCCGGTGAATCGGTCAATGTCGTCGAATTCAAGCCCAAAGGGCTGGTCTTCGAAACGTCTGCCTCGCTGTCGATGAGCTATTCGAATTGTGAGGTGGAGGACACGGAGTCGCCACAGATCGCGGTCGTCGACGACGCCTACACGATCCTGTACTACCTCCCGTCGACCCAGGTCGACTCATCCCAGCAAGTCAGCGGTCAGGTCCCGCAACTCACCAACTATGCCGTCGCCTGGTAGCGCGCTGCAGCGTGACGCGCGCGCGCTCGAGCGCGCCGGCCAGATCGGGGCCGCCATGAAGCAGCATCACGAGGCCGCTACCATCGTACAACCTGACCGCACGCCACACACGGAGGTGTCGTGAGTCGTCGTCGACTGTATTGGCCCCTGGCGATCCTGCCGTTCGTCATTTGGCCGGGCCTCGCCGGTTGCCGAGATGCAGCGGC
>DASZCG010000161.1:0-51959 GCA_035943355.1 Gemmatimonadales bacterium | reverse complement strand
GCCTTCGACAACACATCGGCGCCGATATAGGGCTTCAGCGTCCCGAACGCGAGTGAGTGGAGCAGCACGGCCACGTTCAGCTGCTGCTGCGCGAGCTCCGCCAGGACTTTGTTGCGCTGCTCTTCGTCGGCGGCGTTGATGTTGAAGTACTGTGTCTTGCGGCCGAGTTTCTCGATGTCGCGGCGGATTTCGGCGACGTGCTCGAGTCCCGCTTTGCGGTCCAGGTGCACGCCCACGATATCATAGCCCGCCTGCGCGAGGGCCCGTGCCGCGCCCTCGCCGAATCCACTCGAGGCCCCGAGAATGAGCGCCCATTTCGGAGTCTTCAGCTGCGCGTGTGTAGTGTCTGGCATGGCGGTATAATAGCGCCCATCCAATGAGAAGCCACTTGTGGATGATGGGACCGGATCGCATCGCCGACATGTTTCGCACGATGACGAACGTGACCGGACATCTCGCCACGGCCGTCGTCGTGGCTCCGCGCGAACGGGCACCATGAGCTGGCTGTTGGCAGCGCCGTGGGCTCTGGTGCTGCTGTTGCTGCTGTACCGCATCGCAACGCGCCGGCCCAGGCTGCACGATTACGAGCCGCAGCTGACCGGACCGCTCGTCTCCGTCATCATTCCCGCACGCAACGAAGCGCGCAACATCGAGCGCTGCGTCCGCTCCATTCTCGCGACGGCGTACAGTCCGATCGAGGTGATCGTCGTCGATGATCGCTCCACCGACGGCACTGCCGAGATCGTCGAGCCGGCCACCGGCGGCCGGCTGCGACTGGTGCGCGGCACCGAGCTGCCGCCGGGATGGTTCGGTAAACAATGGGCGATCGTCCAGGGCTATCGGGTGGCGCGTGGCGACCTGCTGCTGTTTGCCGACGCGGACACCAGGCACGAGCCCGAGCTGATTCCCCGCGCCGTGCGGGGCCTGCAAACCGAACGCGTCGATCTCTTCACCGTGTTGCCCCGCCAGGAAATGAAGAGCTTCTGGGAACGGGTGATTCAGCCACACGTCTTTCTGGCGCTCGAGACGGGAGTGGGCGACCTGCGGTTCGTGAACCGCACGCGGACAGAGTGGCGCGCCATCGCCAACGGGCAGTTCATCCTGACGCCGCGATCCGCGTACGAGAGCGTCGGGACGCATGCGGCGGTGAAAGACACGGTGGCCGACGATCTCCGGCTCGCGCAGGTCTACGTGCGCGCCGCCAAGGACATCTTTCTCGTCTACGCGATCGAGTTCATGGCGACGCGCATGTATGCGTCGCTCCGCGAAATCATTGCCGGTTGGTCCAAGAACCTCGCATCGGGCGTTCCCTTCATGGCTCCCCCCATTCGCTGGATTCGCGCGCTGGTTCCCTACGTCATGTGGATTCCGTCGCTCTTCTGGCTTGCGCCGCCCATCGTGTGGCTGGCCACCGGGTGGCAGGCCGCGGCAGTCGCGACACTCATTTCGTTGCTCACGTGGATCGCCATATACGCGAGTGAGCGAGCGCCGCTATGGTTCGCGGCGCTCTATCCCCTCGGTGCGGCGATCGTCGCGTTCATCATGCTGCGGTCCGCGTGGCGCGGGCGACGCATCGAATGGCGTGGGCGCACCTACTCGGCGCCGCCTTGATTCTAGAAATACAGCCGCACAGTCAGCAGAGCGTCATAATCCCTATGAGCGCATGATCACCCGCTGCCCGAGTACCACACCGGCGACCACGCTCCCCACCGCCGCGCCGACGTGCAGCATCGTCGCCCAACGCGCGCCTCGCTCGGCGGCAAGACGCACCAGCACCGACAGCGTCAACGACACGCCCAGCATGCCGGCGATCGTCCCGGCGCCGAACGACGCGAAGTACACCAGTCGCGACGCCGCATCGGGCGCGGCCGCGACCAGCAGCGCGACGATTGCGCCGCTCCCCGCCAACCCGTGCGCCACGCCGAAGCCGAGTGACCGACGGGCATCGACCGTGGCATGCGAATGGCTGTGCGTCGGGTTCGTCGCGTGACTGTGGAGATGGAAATGCGGCAGCGCCGCGGTGTGGGCGTGCGCGTGGATATGCCAGCGCCCGCGCGCATAACGCCACACCACCAGCCCACCGAGCAGCACGAGCAAGGCAGCGACCAGCAGCTCGGCCGCGGGCCAGAGGCGGTCGGGCAGCTGCACACCGAGCGCGATGATCAGGAGCGCGACCGCCCCCACCGTCACCGTATGCCCGATCCCCCATACCAATCCGAGCCGCGCGGCGCCCCAGAGACGTGCCGCGGGGCGGGTCGCGAGCGTCGAGACCGCCGCGAGGTGGTCAGGCTCGAACGCATGGCGCACACCGAGCAGGCCGCCGACGGCGACGATCATCGGGATGCTGTTCACTGGCACTGTGAGCATTGGCGTACCAATGTACTGAGCGAATGGACCCCACGTCGCGGCTGCTGCATCAGATCCACGCCCGTTATGCGCCGGTCGCGGTTCGCCGATAACTTGGGCAGTCTCAAGAGGATAGGCATAAAAACGTCGCAGGGACTCAGGCCTTAGGCTCTTTGTCGGTTAGCGGATTACAACCATATGCCGTATCTGCATATCCAACTCCGTGCATGCCCCGACAGGTGCTCGAGGACACTCTGACTGCTGATTCCATAGCGGCCGACACGGCTCTCGCTGCAAGCGGGGACGCGAGTGCGTTCGAGCGCCTGTACCGGACCCACGTAGCGCGGGTCCATACGCTGGTGCGGCGCATGCTGGACGCCGATGAGGCCGACGACGTGACACAGGATGTCTTCATTCGAGCCTGGCAAAAGCTGTCGACGTTTCGTGGCGAGTCGGCGTTCGGAACGTGGCTGCACCGGTTGGCGGTGAACGTGGTGCTCGCGCGGCGCAAGAGTGTCGGAGTCGAACGCGGCCGGTTCATCGCAGACGATAAGCCGCTTGATGATGTGTCCGGCAACCGTGTGACGCCGGAGCTGTCAATGGATTTCGAGGAGGCGCTGGCCCGGCTTCCGGAAGGAGCACGGCAGGTGTTCGTCTTACACGACGTGGAAGGGTATCGCCACGAAGAGATTGCGCGCATGCTCGGCGTCGTGCCGGGCACGTCGAAATCGCAGCTGCATCATGCGCGGATGGCGCTGCGGAGGCACTTGGATCGATGAACGACATCTGGAACAACCGGCTTTCGGAGTACATCGACGGCGAGCTCGACAGCACCGAGCGCGCCGCACTCGAGGCGCACCTCGCCAGCTGCGGGGAGTGCTACGCGACACTCGGCGAGCTGCGCCAGGTGCTCGCGCGCGCGCAAGCGCTGCAGGACACGGTGCCGGCCACCGATCTGTGGCGGGGCATCGCGCAGCAGATTCGTCGCGAATCCGCCGTTGACCGCCCCGACCGCCTCGTCCGCCGCCGGTTCAGCTTTTCCGTCCCGCAGCTGCTCGCCGCGAGCATTGCGTTGATGCTCATGTCCGGTGGTGGCGCATGGCTGGCGCTCCAATCGCGGCAGACCATTGCCGATACGCGGGCGGAATCCGCGCCGCGGACCCGGATCACGCAGGCGGCCACGTGGACCGGACGCACCGACGCGGCGATCGCCGACCTGCAGACTGTGCTGGCCCAGAATGAAAGCCGCCTCGACACCGCGACCGTGCGAATCGTGCGGCAGAACCTGGCTCTCATCGATCGCGCAATCGCCGACGCGCGAATCGCGCTTCAAAAGGATCCCGGCAACGCGTACCTGAACCTCCACCTCGCCGAAACGATGCGGCGTAAGGTGGAACTGCTGCGACGTGTCAACGACATGGCCGCGGCACGGTCCTAAAGAGGAGACGGACATGTTTGCAACGCTGGCCGCTGCGATGCTGGTGACGCTGGCACCGCAAAGGCAAATGGATACAACGATCGCCGTGCCGGCCGGCGCCAGTCTTTCGGTCAACAATTTCGGGGGCGGGATCACCGTCCACGGGTGGGCTGAAAACCGCGTCAAGGTACACGGGGAAACCGGTCGGCGTGGACGCGTCGAAGTCTCGCTGGTCGGGAACACGGTGGTCATCAAGACCGGCAGCCGCGAAGGCGCGCCCTCGGTGATCGATCTCGATATCAGCGTCCCAAAATCGATGGCGCTCACCCTCACCGGTACCTACGCCGATATCACGGTGGATGGGGTCCAGGGTCCGATCAGCGCCGAGACGGTCAACGGCGAGGTCAACGTGCGCGGCGGGAAGGGCAACATCACGCTGCACTCGATCCAGGGCAGTGTGACACTCGCCGACGCCTCGGGCCGTATCGAGGTGAACTCCGTCAACGAAGATGTCGAGCTGACGAACGTGAGCGGCGAAATCAAGGTCGAAACGACGAACGGCGAGCTGACGCTCACGGGCATCTCATCGTCAAGCGTCGATGCCGGGACGATCAATGGCGACGTGCTCTACGAAGGCACGGTCACGGACGGCGGCTCCTACAGCTTGGGGTCACACAACGGCGACATCGTCGTTTCCATCCCCGAGCGCGCCAACGTCACCATCACGGCCGCGACCGCCAATGGCGACATCGATGCGAGCTTCCCGCTGCCCATGCAGCCCGGTCCGGCAGGCAAGCATCGCAAGACGTTCAAGATCGGCTCGGGCAGCGCACGCATGGAGCTCGAGTCGTTCCAGGGAGACATCGCGATGCGTCGCCCGCAAGAGATGCAGGACCGCATCGATCGCAAAAAGCATAAGCACGACGAAAACGACAACGACAACGACAACGACAATGACAATGACAAAGACAGGGATACCAGCTTCAGCGTTCACTTCGACGTGAACAATGTGGTGCGGTACGCGGCGCGCTATGCCGAGGCATACGCCCCGAAGTACGCGAAGGCGTACGCTCCCGTCTATGCGCGCACGTATGCCCGCGCGTACAGCCGCGCGTATCGCTCCGTGCACACCGATACGACCTCGTACTGAGCGGAGGATCACAATGCGAACCCTGGTAACCGCGGCAGCGCTGTGTCTGACGGCGCTCGCCACGGCGGCTGCGCAGGACTTCTACTGGCATGGTCGGATTGCGGCCGGGAAGCGCCTCGAAGTGAAAGGTGTGAGCGGCGACGTCCGGGCGGTCCTGGCGAGCGGCGCCGAAGCGGTCGTGAATGCCCGCAAGCACGGGCGCCGCTCCGATCCCGATGAAGTGAAGATCGACGTCGTCGAAAGTGATGATGGGATCACCATCTGCGCCGTCTACCCCACGCCGCCCCGCGCCCGCGAGGAGAACAGCTGCGAGGCTGGCGACCACTGGCACTCGAGCACCGACAACAATGACGTAACGGTCGACTTCGAGGTGCAGGTACCCGCAGGCGTCGAGTTCAACGGCCAGACGGTCAACGGCGAGATGTCGGCGGAAGGGCTGAAGGGTGACGTGAAGGCCAGCACCGTCAACGGTAGCGTGCGCGTCAGCACGACCGGCCTCGCCGAGGCATCGACGGTAAACGGATCGGTCTATGCCGAGATGGGCCGCGCCAATTGGAATGACGAGCTGGAATTCAGCACGGTGAATGGCGGGATCACCCTGATCCTGCCTGGCAAGCTCGACACGGAGATTCGTGCCTCGACCGTGAACGGTGACATCGAGACCGACTATCCGCTCATGATCTCCGGCAGGTTCGGGCCGCGGCGGTTGCGTGGGACGATCGGTGCGGGAGGGCGGACGCTGAATCTGACTACCGTGAACGGAGAGATCCGGCTGAAGAAAAGCACGTGAGCGGTGAGCGCTGCTAACCCCGGGGCGGCGCCCCGGGGTTAGCCGAACCCATCCGTAGCTTTTCGCACCACCTCGCCGTCGTTCGGTACGTAATCCATAGGCATCCAGCCACACCTTCACTCCTCTTTTTCGAGGGGTGTTCGTGCTGCGGGACATTCTTGCCCGCACAACGAAGCTCGAGGACATCCGCGAGATGTTTGTGGCACTCGGCTACTCGGCGGCGTGGGAAGCCGTGCCACCCGAGCCCTGGCTGGGCGAAGCGAATGCTCGCCACGCCGGGGTCGGGCGCGCCGCACTGATCGCGCGACACGGCGCGTTCCGGGTGTTCGCGCTGGACGCGACGGATCCCGAGCTGGCCGCACGCGCCGCGGCGAAACGGCTTGCGGCTGGCGCGGAGCGCGGCCTGATCTGCTCGCTGGGCAGTAACCCACGCCGGCTCGTCTGCGCGGCGGGACCGGTGGGGGGCGGCCTGCGTCTCGCGACGGTCGATCTGCCCCACCCTTCCGGCGCGAGTCTCGCGACGCTCGAGCGGTTATCCCCCGGCGCCGCCGAGTCCGCGCTGGCACTCTCGCTGCGCCTGGCCGAGGTGCTCGCGAGCGAAGGCGTCACGCCACGCTTCTTCCGGGCATTCCGCAATACGCTCGAGCGGCTGACCGATCACCTGGCGACGCCGCGTTCCCGCACCGCACGTCACACGCTGGCGCTCACGGCGCTCACCCGCGTGCTGTTCCTCTATTTCGTGCAGTCCAAGGGCTGGCTCGACGGGGACACGCGCTATGTCCCGCGCCTCTTCGATCGGGCCGTGTCTGGCCGGCATCACTTTCACCGTTCCTTCCTGCACGCCTTGTGCTTTGGCGCGCTCAATCGTCCGCCCGGCCAACGCAGCTCCGCCGCTCGCGCCCTCGGCAAGGTCCCCTTCCTGAACGGCGGTCTGTTCGAGCCGACCTGGCTCGAGCGACAGCATGGACCGGCGGTCTGGAGCAACGCCGATTGGCGCCGCGCATTCGATGATCTCTTCGAGCGTTTTCACTTCTCCGTCCGCGAGGAGGACGCGGGGGAGTTCATCGCACCCGACATGCTCGGCCGCGTCTTTGAGGGGGTCATGGAATCCGGCGAACGACGCGCCAGCGGTAGCTACTACACGCCGGCATCGCTGGTGCGCGAAATCGTACGCGCCGGGCTCGAGGCCGCGCTCACCGCCCGATTCGGTCTGACCGCGGCTGCGGCAGCGCGATGGGTCCACGACGGCGTGGCCCCCCAGCCGGCGCCGCAGCTGCGCGACCTCACGGTACTCGATCCGGCGGCCGGCTCGGGCGCGTTCCTCCTCGGCGCCCTCGACGAGCTGGTGGCCCTGCGACGCGCCGCCGGCGACGGACCCCCGCTCATGGTGAAGCGAGACGTCCTCGCGCATTCGCTCTTCGGCGTCGATCTGACGCTCACCGCTGTCCGGCTCACGGAGCTACGGCTCTGGCTCGCGCTCGTGGCCGACGATGACACGGTCGACTTCCAGTCCATCGCGCCGTTGCCGAATCTGGACGGGCACGTGCAGCAGGGAGATGCGCTGCTCGATCCGCTGACCCTGGCGGCTTCGTTGGGCGGCCACGCAATCCGCGCGGGTGCGAGCGAGAGTCGACCGCTCGCCGCTGCCCGGCAGCGGCTGTTCCAGCTCGCCGGACCGGAAAAACGACGCGCGCAGGCAGATTTGCATCGTGCCGAGGCGTCCTTGGCCCAGCGGCTTCTTAGTGAAGGCAGCGAGATGCTCGAGCTGGCGATCCGGGAGCTGTTGAGCATGGGCCGTGATCGCGATTTGTTCGGCCGGCGGCGCGGTCTCTCCACCGAGCAACGCGCGCGCCTGAGAAATCTGCGGCATAGCCTCCGGGATCTGCGACACGCGCGCCGCAAGCTGCGACACGATGGTGCGGCGCCGTTCTTTGCGTTTGAATCGCACTTTGGCGACGTCGTCAGTCGTGGCGGGTTCGATCTCGTCACGGGCAATCCACCGTGGGTGCGCGCCGAGCGGCTCCCCCCGCGGGTGCGGGAAACCCTGACCGCTCGGTACTCCTGCTGGCGATCGAACGGGGAAAAAGGCTTCGCGCATCTCCCCGATCTGGCGGTTGCATTCACCGAGCGCGCGTTCGAGCTGGCCAAGCCAGGCGGAACGGTCGCGCTGCTCGTTCCGGCAAAGCTGGCGAGCAGTGGCTATGCCGAGCCGCTCCGTCGACACCTCGCGCACAGCACACGACTCGAGCGCGCGTCCCCACTGCCCGAGCCGGCTGCTCAGGCGTTCGGTGCGGCGGTCTATCCCATGGCCCTGATCGCGACCCGGGCCGATCCGCTCGAGAGTCAGGTCACCGCGATCGCGCTCGGGCCGAAGCCTGTTGCCGCCGTCCTGCCTCAGAGGCAGCTCCAGAACGCCGGCCCGTGGATCCTCGCCCCCCGCGTGGACAGCATCGCACGGCGGCTGCGGGCCCGTTTCCCTACGGTCGGCGACCGTTGGACTCCGCAGCTCGGCGTCAAAACGGGAGCCGACGACGTGTTCTTGCTGGACCGCGATTGTGCTGGTGTCCGGCCCGCCATTCGCGGTCGCGACATTCGTCCCTGGCACTGCGAGCCCCGTCGCTTTGTGATCTGGACGCACGGCGCGGACGGCAAGCCGCTGCCGCGCCTTCCCGAAGCACTGCGGGATTTGCTCGAGCCGCACGCTGGGCGCTTGCGGCGCCGCGCGGACTATCGCGGTGGCGCCGCCTGGCAGTTGTTTCGGACGAGTCTGGGAGTCGCGCCATATCGAGTGGTGTGGCCCGACCTGGGCAGGCGGCTCGCCGCCGCAGTCCCCGATCGCAATATGGTGCCGCTCAATACCGTGTACGGAATCGCGACGCGACAGTCCCGCGACGCGGTGGCGTTGGCGGCGCTGTTCAATACACGGTGGCTCACCGCGCTCGCCCGGCTCGTCGCTGATCCCGCCCGCGGCGGGTTTCGCCGCTTCAACGCGCGCGTCGTCCGCGGCCTGCCGATTCCACCCGCCGGCTCACCGGTTTGGGAGCAGCTCGCTCAGCTCGGCAGCCGCGGTGAGCCTCCTCCCGCTGACGACGTCATCGCCGATGTCTTTGAGCTCGATCTCGCCGACCGGCGCGCGCTGGCCGCGGATCCTCTCTGAGCACCTCGTCCCCGTCGCCGAGCCGCTCGCCGTGGCGCTCGAGCCGGGGGGAGAAGCGCTGCCGCGTGCGGTCGTCGCGGCCGCGGCGCGCGCGTTGCTCGACGGCACTCCGGTGCAGCCGGTCACGTGGCCCTCCTGGCTCGCGCCGCACCAAGTGCCCGCCGCGGACCGGCTGACCGGCATCATCGCGCGCCACGGGGGCGCGGTGCTCGCTGACGAAGTGGGCCTCGGGAAGTCGTTCATCGCGCTGGCCGTCGCTCTGGCGCGCCAGGAGCCATTCGCGCTCGTCGTTCCAGCCGTCTTGTTGCCGCAATGGCGAGGCCTGCTCGGCCGCTTCGGCATTCACGACACGCCGATCATCACTCACGAGTCTTTGAGCATCAGACCCGTCTCGCCCGTCTCTCCCGTCCCGCCCGTCGGTTTCATTGTTGTCGACGAGGCCCATCGCTTCCGCAATCCCGAAACGAACCGCTACCGCGCTCTCGCCCAGATGGTAGTCGGTCGGCAGGTCTTGCTGGTTACGGCCACACCCATTCACAACCGCATCGCTGATCTGCTGCATCTTCTCCGGCTGTTCCTGCGCGATCATGCGCTCGCAGGCCTGGGCCTCCCTTCCCTGCGGGCCGCCGCTCAGCGCGACGACGACACGTCGCTGGCGAACGCTGCTGTGGCGCGGCTGATCGTCGCGCGCTCGCGTGCGCGCGTGCAGAGCGGGTACAACGGCGGACCGGTGACATTGTCGTTTCCGCGATCGAGTGGTGAGACCGTGCGGGTCGGCACGACGAGCGATGCCGTTCTGATCGACCTGATCAGCGGCGTCTCGCGGCTGCGCGCCGGCGGATCCGCTGCGCCACTGTTGCGGCTGATGCTGCTCAGACGACTGGGATCGAGCGTTCCCGCATTCCGTGCGGCGCTGCTGCGATACGACGCCTACCTCGATCTCGCGACGCGAGCGACGGCCGAAGGGCGCACACTCACGGCGCGAGAGTTCCAGCGCTGCTTCCCACGCGCCGCCGAGACGGACGTCCAGCTCATTCTCTTTCCGCTGCTGCTGGAGCAGCCGGCCGGGGGGGAGGCCAAGCCGCCGTTCGGGCGGGACCGCGAGATCGTGACCCGTCTCCGAGCCACGGTCTCACGGCTTCTGGTCAGCGACCCCAAGGCTGACGCGCTCGAGCAGGTGCTCGACGCTCGACCCTGCAAGACCATCGTGTTCACCGACGCGCAGCCGACAGTGCGCTATTTGATGCACCGGCTGCGCCATCGCCGCATCGCCGCGGTCTTCGGGCAGACGGGCCGCTTCGCCGCGGGCGATGCTTCGCGCCGGCAGATACTGCAGGCGTTTGCGCCCAGCGCGCAGGGTGTCGCGGCACCGCCGGCGGCGCTCGCCACGGACGTGCTCATCGCGACCGACTTGCTGAGTGAGGGGCTGAACCTGCAGGACGCCGAGCGCGTGATCCATTACGACCTGCCGTGGAGTCCCGCCCGGCTCGCGCAACGTGAAGGGCGGATCGATCGCCTCGGCTCATCACACAGCGCGATCTCCATGATCACGTTCCTGCCGCCCAAACCGCTGGCCGAAGCGTTGGCGATCGAGGAGCGCCTCGCTGCCAAAGTCAGCGCGCAGCATGTCGCCGGCTCCAATGGGCGGCTGGACTGGTGCGACCAGTTGGCCGGATTGGCGGCCGCGGGCGCGGTGGCGGCGCGCGGGTTATGCGCCGCCGTCCGGGGAAGCCACACCTCGGTGGTGCTCATCGTGCGGATCGCGAGACTGGTTGACGCGATCGTCGTCGAAGATGGAGTCGCGCGGACCAACCCGTCCGCGGCGACACAACTGCTCGCGGAGGCGGTTACTGCGCCGCCGGCTGCGCTCGATCGCTCGGTGCTGCAACAGGCGATCGAGCTGGCGGCACCACTCATACGGGCCAGGCTGGCGGCAATTCAAGACGCGCGCTGGCGCGCCGGAGATCGGGACCGCTTCGCGCGACGCCTGATTCCGTGGGTGCTCTCGGCGGCACGGCGCGCGGCTCGCCGCGGAGACGGCGAGCAGCTGCGCGCGCTCGACACGCTCGTCTCTCGCCTGTCGTTGGGAATGACGGCCGGTGAAGAGTTCCTGCTCGATGACGTGCTGTCGCAACGCCAACCGTTGACGGTGAGCGACCTGCTGGCGTGGCACATGCGCTTGCCAGTAGCCGAGTGCGAGGAGACTGCGGACGGCGTGGAGCTGGTCGCCGCATTGGCAAGCGCGTTAGCTTGAGCGGGTGCCCCTCACCACCGTCCTCTTCGACCTCGATGGCACCATCATCGACTCCATCGAGCTGATCCTCCGATCCTACCGCCACACCATGCAGCTGCACCGCGGCGACGAGCCCATGCCGCCCGACGAGATGTGGATCAACGGCCTCGGCACGCCGCTGTGGGCACAGTTCGGGCAGATCACGGAGGACAAAGAGGAGATCGAGGCGATGGTGCAGACCTACCGCACCTACAACCTCACGCATCACGATGCGCTGGTGAAACCGTACGAAGGTGTCGTCGACGAGATACGTCGCTTGAAAGACGCGGGAATGCGGCTCGGCGTCGTCACGAGCAAGCTGCGCGACGGGGCGATGCGCGGCCTGCGCATCTCCGAGCTGGACGACGTCTTCGACATCGTCATTGGATGCGACGATGTCACCAACTCCAAGCCCCATCCCGAGCCGGTGCTCAAAGCCGTCGCGGCGCTCGGCGTACAGCACCCCGAAACGGCGTTCGTGGGAGACTCGCGGCACGACATGGAATCAGGTCGCGCCGCCGGGGTCAAGACAGCCGCGGTGCTGTGGGGCCCGTTCGACCGGGCTCACCTCGCAGACCTGGCGCCCGATTACTGGCTGGAGAAACCGGCGGACCTGCGCCAGCTTTACGCCTCATGACACGCTTCGTCCCCTTCGAGCTCGAGCGCTGGCAGAGCACCTGGGAAAACCGGGTCCGCTACAACCTCTCTGAATCCGGCGTGCATCCTCTCAGCATCCAGGAGCTGCTCGGCCTTGCCGGCGCGTCGGCATTGCCGCTCCTCGACGTCCGCCTCGGGTACAGCCAGTCGAACGGCACCGATCTGTTGCGTGAACGCATCGCCGCACTCTATTCCGGCGCATCACCCGACCAGGTGCTCGTCACGACCGGCAGCGCGGAGGCGAACTTCTGCGTGTGCTGGCGCCTGCTCGAGCCCGGCGACAAGGTCGCCGTGATGATGCCGAACTACATGCAGACGTCGGGCCTCACGCAGAATTTCGGAGCTCAGGTGCGGCCGTTCCAGCTGCAGGAGAAGGAAGGGTGGGAGCCGTACGCCGAGGAAGTCCGCACCGCGATCGCCCCAGGCACCAAACTCGTCGTCGTCACCAATCCGCATAACCCGACCGGCCACGTGCTCTCGGCCGAGCTGCGCAAGGTGATTCTCGAGCGCGCCCAGGAGGTCGGCGCCTGGCTGCTGGCGGACGAGGTGTACCAGGGCGCCGAGCGCGACGGCAAGACGACACAATCGTTTTGGGGCAGCAGCTACGACAAGGTGATCGTCGTTAACGGCCTCTCGAAGGCCTACGGTCTCCCCGGACTGCGGATCGGCTGGATCGTGTCGCAGCCCGCGTTCGGCCAGGAAGCGTGGGCCCGGCACGATTACACGACCATCGGTCCGTCGGGCGCGTCCGATCACCTCGCGTCCGTCGCGCTCGATCCGCTGGTGCGTGAGAAAATCATCGACCGCACGCGGCGCATCCTGCATGCGAACTATCCCGTCATGGAAACGTGGCTCAAGGCGTTCGGCGACCTGTTCACCTGGCACGCGCCGCACGCAGGCGCGATCTGCTGGGCGCGCTATCGTGGCGCCATCCCGGCGACCGAGATCGTCGAAAAGCTGCGGGCGCAGCATTCCGTCCTGCTCTGCCCCGGCGAGCACTTCGGAATGCCGGGCTTCCTGCGCTTTGGCTACGGCGGCGAGCTGCAGCATTTCCAGGAAGCGCTCGCCGAAACGGAGCGCGGGCTGCGTCGTCTGTTCAGCGACTGAGGGCCTCGACCTATGACGACACGACAACAGCAGAGAGAACGCGAAACAGCGGTCATTCGCTCGCCGCAGGACGGCAGCGAGGTTGGCGTGGCCGCGCTTGCCGGTCCCGAGGACGTGCGCGCGGCGATCGACGCGAATGTTCGCGCCGCGCGCGCCTGTCGCGAGATGCCCGCGTTCACGCGCGCGGCGGTGTTGCGCAAGGTCGCCGATAGCCTGGAAGCGGCTCGAGCCGATTTCGCTCGCACCCTAGCGCTCGAAGCGGGGAAACCCATCGCCCAGGCGAGGCTCGAGCTGGACCGCGCGATCTTCGTATTCCAGGATGCAGCGGAGGAAGCCACCCGCATTGGCGGCGAGGTGTTGCCTGCCGACACCGTGCCGGCGGGAAAGGGCCGCATCGCGATCACGCGGCGGTTCCCACTGTCCCCGATTGCCGCGATCACGCCGTTCAACTTCCCCGTGCTCCTTGCCGCGCACAAAATCGCGCCGGCAATGGCGTGCGGCGCCGCCATTACGCTGAAGCCGCCGCCGCAGGATCCGCTCACCACACTGCGCCTCGGTGAGCTCATCAAGGCGTCCGGGTATCCCGAGGGAGGGGTCAACATCGTTCCCTGTCACGTCGAGGTCGCCCAGATCCTCATCGAGGATCCGCGCGTCCGTCTCATTACGTTCACGGGCAGCGGCAAAGCCGGCTGGGCCATCCGGTCGAAGGCGGGCAGCAAGCGGGTATTGCTCGAGCTGGGCGGCAACGCAGCCGTCATCATCGAGGCGGACGCCGATCTGAAATGGGCTGCGGCGCGCTGTGCGATCGGTGGCTTCACCTACGCCGGCCAATCGTGTATTTCGACGCAGCGCGTTTTTGTGCAGGAGGGTGTCTACGAGGCGTTCCTCGAGCTGCTGCTGCAGCGGGTGCGCGAGCTGAAGGTCGGCGACGTGCTCGACGACCATACTGACGTCGGGCCGATGATCTCAGCGGAGGCCGCCGACCGCGTCGAGCGCTGGATCAGCGAGGCCGTCACGACCGGCGCGCAGATCGCGCTCGGCGGCCAGCGCAAGGGCGTCTTCCTCGAGCCCACCGTACTCCTGCATACCAGGCCCGAGATGAAGGTGAATTGCGAGGAAGTGTTCGCGCCGCTGGTGACGGTCACGCCCTATCGCGAGCTGACGGAGGCCATTGACGCCGCGAACGCATCACCCTATGGCCTCCAGGCGGGCGTCTTCACCACGAACCTGCAGACCATGTTCCGACTCCACGCCGAGCTCGACGTCGGCGCGGTGAACGGCAACGATATTCCCGGCTTCCGGATCGATCGGCTGCCCTACGGCGGGGCCAAGGCATCGGGGCTCGGCCGCGAGGGTGTGCGGTATGCGATCGAGGAGATGACCGAGCGTCGCGTGCTGACGCTGAAGCTCGACTGATCGCTAGACGATCGCCCGCAACAGGAGGTAGCTGAGTCCGCCAATGCCGGCGGCGGCCGGGATGGTCGCGACCCAGGCCCACACGATTCGTCCCGCCACGCCCCAACGCACCGCCGAGAACCGCTGCACGGCCCCCACGCCCGTGATCGCGCCTGTGATCGTGTGCGTGGTGCTCACCGGAATGCCGTAGTGCGACGACACGAACAGCGTGATCGCGCCGGCGGTCTCCGCGCAGAACCCGCCAAACGGTGTGAGCTTGGTGATGCGCTGTCCCATCGTTTTCACGATCCGCCACCCGCCCGCCATGGTGCCGAGGCCGATTGCCGCGTGCGCCGCGAGAATCACCCAAATCGGAATGACGTTGGGATCGGTGAGATGGAAAGCCCGGATCGGAAAGTTCACGAACAACGCTTGACTCGTGACGAGCAGCGCCACGATGATCCCCATCGTCTTCTGCGCGTCGTTCGTTCCATGGCCAAGGGAGTACGCGGCTGCCGAAACGAGTTGCAACACGCGGAAGCGCTTGTCCACGCGCCGCGGCAGGGACCGCCGCAGCCACCATGACAGCCCGACCGTCAGGAGCAGCGCCAGCACGAAGCCCATGACCGGCGCGACCACGATGAACACGAGGGTCTTGGTCCAGCCGCTGGCGATGATCGCCGAGAATCCCGCCTTCGCGACCGCCGCGCCCGCATAGCCCCCGATCAGCGCGTGGGATGACGACGTGGGGAGGCCGAGCCACCAGGTCACCAGGTCCCAGATGATTGCCCCGAGCAGCCCTCCGAGCACCACTGTCGAATCGACGACGTTGAGGTCGATCAGCCCTTTCCCCACCGTCTTGGCGATCGCGGTGCCGAAGACAAACGCAGCGACGAAGTTCCAGAACGCCGCCCAGACCACGGCGGCGCTCGGTGAGAGCACGCGGGTGGACACGACGGTGGCAATGGAATTGGCGGCGTCGTGAAAGCCGTTGACGAAATCGAAAAAGAGGGCGACCAGCAGAATCGCCAGGACGAACCAGACGGAGCCCGCCATCAGGCGTGTTTGATCGTAATGGACTCGACCACGTTGGCGACGTCTTCGGCCTGGTCGAGCGTGCGCTCCAGATTGTCGTAAATCTCCTTCCATTTGATCAGCTCGATCGCGTCCCGCTCTTTCTCGAAGAGCAGGCCAAGCGATTCGTGGTAGATCGCGTCGCCTTCCTCCTCGAGCTGCTTGGCCTCGATGCAGTACTTGATGACGTCGTCGCCCTTCTTCAGTCGGCTCACCGCCTCCGCCAGCACGCCCACCATGCGTTGCAGGACTTCGACAATGCGGAGTACACCTTGCGGCGATGCCCCCAGGCGGAAGATCTGCGCGCGACGGGCCGTACCATCCATCGCGTCCATCACGTCATCCAGATCCGAGGAGAGTTGATGAATGTCTTCCCGATCGAGTGGTGTGATGAACGTGCGGTCGAGCCGATTCACGACTTCGTGGGTGACCTGGTCGGCCTCATGCTCCAGGCGCTTGAGCGCCTCGACGTGCGGGGTGCGGCGATCCGCCGGCGCTTCGAACAGCTTCCGCAGAATCTCGGCGGCTTCCTTATTCCGGTTGGCGACTTCGGTGAAGAGATCGAAAAACTCCTCTTCGCGCGGCAGGAGACGCACGGTATCCCCTCAGAGAGTTGGCCGCAAAAGATAGCGGCCACCTTCAATGGTCACTAGGTTAGCGGCATGACTACCACCCCGATGCAGCGCCAGCCGGTCGAATTCGTCCGCGCAATCTCGCGGCTCGACGCTACCGCTCTGGTCGCGGGATCGATGATCGGCTCCGGTATCTTCATAGTGTCGGCCGACATCCTGCGACAGGTCCATTCGCCCGGCTTGCTCCTCAGTGTGTGGATTGTCTCGGGTGTCATAACTCTGCTCGGCGCGCTGACCTACGGCGAGCTGGCCGCGATGTTCCCCAAAGCGGGTGGCAACTACGTCTACTTGCGCGAGGGGATTTCCCCCCTATTGGGTTATCTCTACGGCTGGACGTTGTTCGTCGTCATCCAGACAGGCACGATCGCGGCGGTGGCCGTAGCATTCGCGCGGTTTACCTCCGTGCTCTGGCCCTGGCTCACGCCCGACGTGACGCTCGGCACGACGGTGCACCTCCCACAACCAATCGGCGATATCATTGTCGGATTGTCGCGCCAGCGGATCTTCGCGATCGCGTCAATCGTCTTGTTGACCTGGATAAACCTCCGAGGCGTACGGACGGCCGCATTCATCCAGACTTCTCTGACGGCTATCAAGACGGCGGCGCTCGCAGCGCTGATCCTCCTGGGACTAACTATTGGCCGAAACGCCCAAGCCATTGCGGCCAACTTCGGTGCGAATTTCTGGGCCGGAGGGGGCCTGAGCCTCGCCATCCTGCCGGTGATCGGGGCGGCCATGGTCGGCTCGCTGTTTTCGATGGATGCGTGGAACAACGTCGGGTTCGCGGCCGGCGAGCTCAAGAATCCTGAAAAGGACTTGCCGTTCGCGATGGCGGCGGGTGTGCTGACCGTGACAACGCTCTATGTCCTCGCGAACGTGGCGTACCTGAACGTGCTCCCGGCCGACGCGATCGCGCATGCGGCGCAGGACCGCGTCGGCACGGCCGCGATGCAGGCCATGTTCGGACCCGCGGGTCTCTACATGATGGCCGTCGCGATCATGATTTCGACGTTCGGGTGCAACAACGGCCTGATTCTGTCGGGTGCGCGTGTCTACTACGCGATGGCGCGTGACAATCTCTTCTTCAAATCGGCGGGGAATCTGCATCCCACGTACAAGACCCCGGCGCTCGCGCTCATCGTGCAGGCGGTGTGGACGTGCGTGTTGTGCCTCTCGGGTACGTACGGTCAGCTGCTGAACTTCGTCATCTTCGCGGCAGTCGTGTTCTATGCCGTCACCGCAATCGGTCTGTTCCGCTTGCGGAAGAAACATCCCGAGCTGCCACGGCCGGTGCGCGCGCCGGGATATCCCATCCTGCCGGCACTATACGTCGCGCTGACAGGATTGATCGCGGTCGATTTGCTGATTCAAAAAGCCACGCAGACGTATTCGATGCTCGGGCTACTACTCGTGCTGATCGGCGTACCGGTGTATTTCGGCTGGCGAAAGCGAGTAGCCTCGTAGCAAGCTTCGGGTTATCTTCGGGGTATGGCTGTACGCACCAAACCCCCTCGAAAACCACCAAAATCAGCAATCTGTCCCGACTGCGGTGGCAAGATCGCGAACCAGTCTGGATGCGCAGTCTGCCTGCATTGTGGCTGGGCCCGCTGTGGCTGAGCGGAAAGGCGGGCAGCTCCCGTTGTTGCGGTCCGCCGGCCCACCTGCCCGGCCGCCCGCCATCCTCGACGAACGGCTCCGCGGCACCAGGTTCGTCGCCCTCACTCCCCAGCGCGTCCTCAACCCACCCAGCGCCACCGGCATGGACTACTGGTCGCTCAATCCATATGTCGGTTGCGAGTTCGGCTGCAGCTACTGCTATGCCCGCTACACCCACCGCTACGTCGTCGAGCGCGCGCACGACGCGGGCAAGCTCACCGATGCGGAGTTCGCTGATTATCGCGGCGCGCACGGCTGGGAGGCGTTCGAGAAGCGGATCTTCGTGAAGGAGCAAGTCGTCGGCGCGCTCGACGCAGACCTGAAACGCGTGCCGATGGGCGAGTGCATCGTCATCGGCACCGCGACCGATCCGTATCAGCCTGCCGAGCGGCGTTTCCGAGTGACGCGCGCCGTCCTGCAGCGTCTCACGCGTTGCGAGGGCCTGTCGTTCGGGATCATCACCAAGAGCTCGTTGATCACGCGTGACGGCGACCTCCTGGCGCGGCTGCAGGAGCGCAACGAGCTACAGGTCCACGTATCGCTCATTACGGCTGACGCGCTGCTCGCGCGCAAGCTCGAAGCCCGGTCGCCGCTGCCCGCGGTGCGGCTGCGGGCGCTGCGCAAGCTGGTGGACGCGGGAGTGAATGCGGGCCTGATCATCGCGCCGGTGCTTCCCGGAATCACCGACGACATCGCTCATCTGGACGTGCTGTTCGCCGCCGCGCGTGACGCCGGGGCGCGGTTCATTCACGCGGGGCCGCTCCGCCTCTACCCCGCGATCCGGGATCGCTTCCTTCCCGTCCTGGGAGAGCATTTCCCCGAGCTGCTGCCGAAGTACAGCCGCGCGTACGCGGGACATGGGTACGCGCCACGCGACTATGCGAGGGCGCTGTCGCGGCGCATCGAGAAGCTGCGCAAGAAGCACGGGTTCGCGAACCAGAGCGCCATGTTCGACCGCTACCGGCCGACAAAGGTGCCGGTGCAAGGCGAGCTGGAGCTGCGCGGCAGCATGCCCTAGTTACGAGAGAGGAGCTCGAAGACCGTCGTCTCGCCGCACACCGGCGTAGCGACTTCCTGGATATAGCCCCGAATGAATGCGTAACTGAACGTCGTTGTGTCGGCTTGATCCTCCATGACGTAACTCAGACCGGGGCTGCCGACCGGCAGCACGCGCAGGCAGCCGTTCAGTACGACTATGGTCGCAAACCCGCCGGTGTTGCGACGGGATACGTTTGGATTACTCAGTTGGACCGTCACGTCGCCGTACGTGCGGATCGGCAGGTCATTCACTCCCGGCGCAGACGGGGCGTACACGCTCGAGGGTGCGCGCATCTCGAATGTGCGCGCAAAATCCGCCGGGAGCCCAGGCGCCATGCCAATCGTATCGAGATCCGCATAGTAGATGTCGAGCTGCTGCGCTTCGGGAAGGCAGATGGGTGTCTTGTCCTTCACGAGGAAGTACGGCGCGAATGTGACGGCGGATTGATCGGCCGTGACCCCGGGCCTGTACATACCCTGATAGCAGCCGGGACGTGAGACGAGCATCCGGACCTTGAACGGCGTCGCGACCGGCACCTCGGCCGGCCATTCCATCCATTCCACAGTCGATGGCGAGACCGTGAGGTCCGATCCGCAAGCAGCGAGGAACACGCAAACCGAAGCCAACAAGGCAGAGCGCATATACGACTCTACCCTAGCGACCATCCGCCGCGTCACCTTCCTCCCGCATCTTTACGACCGCTCTGATCGTGCCTGGCTCCCCGTCCCGACCTCGCGGTCGATCATGATGGGGGCTGAGCTACGGTGCGACGCTCGGATTGATTTCGTCCCATCCCACAGAGAACACACCCGCACAGCGCGGGCAGCGCATGGTGACCGGGTGCCCCCTAATACGCGCCCGGTTGCGACAGCCGGGACAAGTCGCATAGTGATCCCCCCACTCGCTTGGCAATCTGGTGGCATCGAGCGGGCGCGCAACGACCGACCACCGTCGCGGTAGACCTCTGACGATTTCCATGATGGTCGGACGCACGGATACGGGTGTGCGGTTCACATCGAGGATGACGGCCTCGTCCGTGCGGCGGATGACTCGATACCACGCTCCCCGTCGCAGCCCGCAATTCACATCAGTGCGCGGGCGAGCCCATTCGAGCCCGTCGAGGAGTGCCTCCATGTCTCGCCTTGTTACCCTGGAATTCACACGTTGGCTCGTTGCACGGAAGCCGCAAGTGTCGTGTGCACGCGACACTACCGGCAATCGCGGACCTCGGCCGGTACGTCGACGCACACTCCACCGTGCTACGCGCGCATGTCGTAGGTGGACGACGTCCCCTATGATGCCCGCTCGACCTCCCCTTCCATCAACATTCGCGCCACCGCTCGGATTGTCCCCGGCGCATTCCCCTCGGCCCTGTTGTTCGCCAGGATGAACGCCTCGACACGGCGCCGGTGCGCCTCACTGACGAGTCGCACCAGATCGTTCCGCAGGCTCGGCACCGGCTCCTGCACCCTGTCGTACGGCTGAAACTGCTTCACCGCGTCGCCGTAGCGACGGCCCGGTTTCAACAGCGCCCGCGCCACGGTGAATGCCGCCGGGAAAGTCCAACCCAGATCGATTTGCTCGCCGATCGACGGCATCTCCGTCCACGAGTTGAAAACATGTGCGACACCGTGGCGCTTGAGCACCTCACCGTGGACCCCCGTGAGCAGCTCGGGATTGCGCAGCTCGACGGCGTAGCGAAAGTCCCGCGGCAACTCCTTGAAGAAGTCATCGAGCTGATCGGCCCACTGCAGTGGATCGGGCAAGTCCTTGCCGCGCATCGATTGAAACTCGAACACAAATGAGCCGGCGTGATCGCGGAACACCCGGTTGTAAGGGCCGAGCACGCTGTCGTTGAACAGTGCGGCGTTCAGGAAATCGGGATTGCGAATCCCGGCGAGTCCGGGCTGCGGCGCGTCCTGGCCGAGCCGCTTGGCGGTGATCCGGTCCCATACCTTGCTGACGCAGGGGAATCCGGGCGGCAGCGCCCTCGCGTACGACTTCAGCTCCTCTTCTGAGGGCGGATCGTAGAACGCGCTGTCGATCCCGACGGTCCGAAACAGCGGATAGCGCGCGTACTCCTCGAGCCGGCTCGCCGGCTGCGGCCCGCGGTAGCGACGGTGGTAGACGTCGCCGAACCAGCCGTCATAGGTCCAGGTGGACGTCCCGAACCGGATGGCGGGCGGGATCCGCTGGGCGAGCTGGACTGCCTCCGGGTTCGGAGCCGGAAGTGCTTCAGGCCCAAAGAGATCCGCTTGAGTCATTCTCAAAGTTTAATCTCCCCGACGCGCTTGCGGGTTGGAGAAGTTTCGGGATATATTCGGGTCCCCTTGGTGACTTTGTCAATGACTCAGCATCCAACGAGCTTGTCCGCCGCCTGCGTCTGGATCCCTCTCTTCCCGCTTCGCTGTGAAGAGGAGCGTAATGAAGGGCTATCCGCTCTTCCCGCTGCCCTGCTCGCTCCCGACACCTCGCGCAATCTCTGGCAGGTTTCCTCGCTCGCCCGTCATGCGGGAGTCAAACCGGGGATGACCGTCAGCCAGGCGATTGGTCTTTGCCCCACGCTGCGGCTCATCGAGCCTGATCCCGTCCATTACGACGATCAGTTTGCCGCTTTGCTCGCTGCACTGGGTGAGGTTAGTCCAGTCGTAGAGCCGTCGGAACATGGCCTCGTGTACGTGGGGACTGATGGTCTGAAGGGAATTTTTGGCTCGACGGAAAAAATTGTCAACGCAATTCTTGGCTGCGCACCGAATGCGAGAATAGGATTGAGCCTCGGCAAGTTTGCATCCTGGGTAGCCGCAAGTCGCGCGAAGCCGGGTGAAGCGGTCATCGTGCCGCCGGGCGAAGAAGAGAAGTTTCTCGCTTCCCAGCCCATCGCAGTCCTGCCACTCGCTACCGATACACATCGTCGCCTGCGCCAGCTCGGCATCCGCAGTCTGGGCGCGCTCGCGGCACTTCCCGAAGCGGCGGTCACGGCCCAGTTCGGGGCAGTGGGACGACGTTTGTGGCGGCTGGCAGCCGGCCGAATCGCGGAGCCTGTCGCAGGACGGGTCGCGCCCGAGCCCATCGTCGCCGCGCTCACCTTTTTCACACCGGTCGGTGAGCGCGAGCTGCTCGCCCACTCGCTCGATCAGCTGATCGCGCGCGCGCTCAAACATCCGCGCCGCATCGGCTGGCGCGTGCAGGCAGTGCGCGTGCGCGCCGACATGGAAGGCGGCGGATCGTGGCTCATTACCCATCTGCTCAAGGATCCGACCGCCGACGGCGACCGCATTGCCGCTCCGCTCAGGGTGCGTCTCGAGCAGTCACCACCGACCGGCGGCGTCGAACGCCTCGTCCTCGAGTTCACCGCGTTCGCTCCCGGCACGGCCGAGCTGCAGCTGTTCGCGCGCGACGCGCAGGCTGCCGCCCGCGCCGGGCAGCAGCGCGCCCTGCAGAGCGCCGCTCGTGAAATCCGCATGCGCGTCAAGCGCGCCGTGCTGTATCACATCATCGAGGTCCAACCATGGTCGCGCCTTCCCGAGCGACGCTACGCACTGATCGACTACGAGCCGTAAACGAGCCTCAGCCCGCAACGGTCGAGTGCGATGAACAGCATCGACCGATCACGCTCGGCGGTGTGACGATTGAGACCATCATCGAAAGCTGGCGCATCGATGACGAGTGGTGGCGTCAACCGATCGCGCGCTGCTATCACGCCGTCTTGCTGGATGGGGGCAAACGCGTCGTGCTGTTCGAAGACATCGTCAGCGGCGAATGGTTCGCGCAGATGCCCTGATGTACGCCGAGCTGCACTGCCACTCCGCGTATTCATTTCTCGACGGCGCCTCGCCGCCCGATGCAATCCTCGCGGAGGCACACCGGCTGGGATATCCCGCCATTGCGCTCACCGATCGCAACGGGATCTATGGCTCGCTCGCGTTCGCGCACGCGGCGCAACCTCTTGGCATCCAGGCCATCACCGGCGCCGAAGTCACGCTCACAGACGGCTCGCAGCTGGTCCTGCTCGCGGAAACGCCGCAGGGGTACGCAAACCTCTGCCGCCTGGTGACGGAGACGCACCTCGGCGCCGAGCGACTCGAGCCGCGGCTGCCGCTCTCCGCGATCGAGGCGCGTCACGAGGGGCTGATCATACTGTCGGGTTCCCGTCGTGATGGGCTGTTGCCACGGACGCTGGAAGGAATGGGGATCGGCGCCGCCCGAAAGCTCGCCGATCGGTGCAAAGCCGTCTTCGGCGCCGATCGATTTTTCGTCGAGCTGCAGCAGAACCGCGTGCGCGGCGACGTGGCGCTGACGAGTGCGCTCACAGGCATCGCGGACGACGTACGCCTCAGCGTCGTAGCGACCGGCAACGTGTTTTACCACAGCCGTGAACTCCACAGGCTGCACGACGTCATGGTCGCGATCCGCCACCGGACGACGCTCGACGGATCGCATCGGGTCCGAAATCCGAACAGCGAATTTTACTTGCGGCCACTGGACGAAGTCGTGTCGCTGTTCGCTGACTGTCCGGATGCTGTCGCCTCGACATTGGCCATTGCCGAGCGCTGTAAGGCGTTCGATTTGACTCGCGACCTTGGCTACACCTTTCCCGACTTTCGCGGGGCTGATCGCGCCCCCGCACCGCAGGCGCTCGCCGAGCTGTGCCGCGCCAAGCTGGACGATCGCTACCCTGGAGAGTCCGTCTATCGCGCTCAGGCCATCCGCCGGCTCGCTGAAGAACTGAAGCTCATCGAGCTGCACCAGCTCAGCGGCTTCTTTCTCGTCTACCACGACCTGTTCGACCTCGCGCGCGAAGTCGCGATCGATGTCCGGCGCGGGTCGCGCCGCGCGAGCGGCAATCTGCTCCCCGGCCGGGGCCGTGGCTCGTCCGTCTCATCGATCGTCTGCTACCTGCTCGGCCTGTCGCACATCGATCCGATCGCCAACAAGCTCTTCCTCGGCCGTTTTTTGAACGAGACACTCGCCTCGGTTCCGGACATCGACCTCGATTTTCCGCGCGAGATCCGCGAGGAGCTGATCCGGCGCGTCTACACGCGCTACGGCGCCGAGCATGTGGGTCTCGTCTGCTCGTTTCCCACCTACCGGTTGCGCTCGGCGGTTCGGGAAATCGGCAAGGCGCTCGACTTGCCACTCGGGGAAATTGAATTGGTCGCGAAACTGGCGGACGGGCGTGCGGACGGGCTGGCGAATGAGATGGATCACCTCCCAGGATTCACGGATCGGAAGAACTCGCCGTTATGGAAGTCGCTGTGTGAGCTGGCAAACGAAATCCGCGGGCTGCCACGTCATGTCTCGCAGCACCCGGGCGGCATGATTATCTCGTCCCGCCCCCTCATCGAGCTCGTGCCGCTCGAGCGCGCCGCGATGGAAGACCGTGTCGTCTGCCAGTGGGACAAGGACTCCTGCGACGACGCGCGCTTCATCAAGATCGACTTTCTCGCGCTCGGCATGCTGTCGCTCGTGGAGGAATGCGTCGAGCTGATCGCGCGCCGGACAGGCACACCACCAGACCTCTCGCGCATCGATTTCGAGGATCCGGTCATCTACGATCGCATCTGCGCCGGCGACACGATCGGGCTCTTTCAAATCGAGAGCCGCGCGCAGATCCAGATGATTCGCCGCAGCCGGCCGCGCAATCTTGAAGACCTCGCGGTCGAAGTCGCGATCGTCCGGCCGGGACCGATCGTCGGGGGCGCGGTGAACCCCTACGTGCGCCGGCGCGAAGCGCAGCGCCGCGCGCACGCCGCGGGCCAGCCGTACGAGCCTCCCGTCGATCATCCGCTGCTGCGCGAATGCCTCGGCGAAACGCTCGGCGTGATTCTCTATCAGGATCAGGTGCTGCAGGTGTGCCAGGCACTCGCGGGATTCACCACCGGACAATCGGAAGCACTGCGCCGTGCGATGAGCCGCCGCCGCTCGCATGATCTGATCGCCGGCTTCTGGGAGGAATTCCGGCAGGGCGCGCTGGCCCATGGTGTCCCCGAGGCAACCGCCGAGAAAGTCTTCGGTCAGGTGACCGCGTTCAGCGAATTCGGCTTTCCCAAGTCACACGCCGCCGCGTTCGGCCTGCTCGCCTATCAATCGGCCTGGCTCAGACACTATCACCCCGTCGAGTATTACGTCGCGCTCTTCAACAATCAGCCGATGGGGTTCTATTCTATCGATGCGCTGGGCCGCGACGCGATGCGCAACGGCATCGAGCTGCGACTGCCGGATGTGAACGTCAGCGATGTCTGGTGCACGGTCGAAGGAGCAGGGAGCACGGAGCATGGAGCGGTGCGGATCGGTTTGGGATTTGTGCGCAACTGGAGCGAGGAGACCGCGACTGCCACCGTCGCAGAGCGCGAGAAGAATGGTCCGTTCAAGAGCGTGGGAGACGTCATCCGTCGCGCCCCGCCCAAGCTCAAACGCACTGCCATCGAAGCGCTCATGTGGGTCGGTGGCGGCGATGGCTTTGGACTGACGCGTCGGGAGCTGCTGTGGCAGGTCGGCCTCTGGCTGCCGCCCCAAGCCTCCCAATCGGGCGATGGCCGCGGCCGGCGCCAGCTCGAGCTCGCCCTGAACCACCCCCACGAGCAGCTGCCATTCGACGGTCTGGCCGCCCACGAGCGCCTGCTGGCCGAGTACGCCACGCTCGGCTTCTCGGCGAGCGGACATCCGTTGTCCCTGGTGCGCAATGCGTTGCCACCCGGACTCACGCTCAACCGCGATCTGGACGCCTTGAAAGCCGGCGTGAAATGTCAGGTGGCTGGCCTTGTGGTTGCTCGGCAACGGCCGGAAACCGCCAAGGGGATAGTCTTCTTGCTTGTTGAGGATGAGACCGGAATGACGAACGTGATTGTCCGACCCGATGTCTACGACCAATACCGCGCAGCTGTGCGCGGGGAGCCGTTCGTCTTGATCACGGGGAAGTTGGCAAAGGACGACGGGACCGTGAATGTGCTCGCAGAGAAGGTTGAGGGACTGCAGAGCGACATCCCCAGGGCCGACGCCGCACGCCCCCTGCCACACGTATTCTCGTTTCTCCGCGCCATGCGTCGAGTCGCGCCCGATTCGAAAGACTGGGGATGACCACGCTTCCCTGCGTCCTGGGCTTTCGCGTGAAATCCGGCTGGGCTGCCGTTGTGTTGCTTGGCGGTTCCAGGAAGGCACCGCGCGTCGTGGACAGTCGCATTGTCGCACTGAGCGATCCCGCTGTCCGCCACTCCCGTCAGCCCTATCACGCCGCTTTCGCAACTGCCCAAACGGACAAGCGAGCGGTCGCGCGGTTGATCAGCAGTATCGAGCGATTTTCGCGCGGGACGATTGCCGCGCTGGTCGAAGCGACGCGCGACGAGCATCGACTCCGTGACGCAGGCGTCGTCGTTTCGTCGCTCACCGACCCTGCGACGATCGCGAACCAGCACATGCGCGCCCACGCTTCGGAAGGTCGGCTGTTCCGTACCGTGACGGCCGACGGTCTCGAGCGTTGTGGCGTGAAGCCACGGATCGTCCTGGAGCGCGATATCTACGAAGCCCTTGCCAAGCGGCTCCGGCTGCCGCTGGTCACGGTAAAGACTCAGGTCTCGGACCTGGGAGCGGACATCACCCCGTGGCGGGCCGAGCAGAAGGTCGCGGCGGCGGCGGCGTGGCTGGTTTTGGCTGGTTAATGGCATTTCGGACCACAAAATCACATCCTGTAGCCATGCGACGCTTGGCCTGCCTCCTCCTGCTGACAGCGTGCGGTGGCAAACCGGCGCCGGAGAAAACCGCTCCGGCAGGCCCAGCCGCGGGCGCTCCTGCCCTGCGACCACTCGACCGCACGCTCCATGGGCTGAGCGTGAACGGCACGCACCTGGCGTATCGCATCAACGGCGACTCGGGCGCGACGGTTGTCTTCATTCACGGGACTTTTGGCGATCTCAACGTGTGGGGCGGGCAGGAAGCGCTCTTCGCACAGCGCTATCGCGTGCTGGTCTATAGCCGCCGCTATCATCCACCCAATCCGCCGGTCGAAGACAAAGAGACGTACTCGCCCAAACTGCACGCCGAGGACCTGGCCGCGCTGCTGCTGACGCTGGACGTCGCGCCGGCCCACATCATCGGGTCGTCCTACGGCGCGTATGTGGCGCTGGCGTTGGCACGCGAGCATCCCGAGCTGGTTCGCTCGCTGGTGCTCGCCGAGCCGCCGCTGTTCCCGCCGCTCTCCGGCTCCGAGCTGGGTGATTCGGTACGACGCAACTTCTACACAAATGCCCTCGACCCTGCGCGCCGGGCCCTGGCCCACGGGGATTCTGTCGCGGGGATCCGCGTGTTCTACGACGGGCTGAGCGGTGGGTTCGGGCGGTTCGATCATCTGCCGGGGGCGGCGCGAGCGAACCTGCTGGCACACGCCTTCGAGTTCCGCCGCGAGATGCTGGCAAACCGCGAGCAGTACCTGCCCACCATTTCGTGCGCCGAGCTCGGGCACGTGGCGACGCCGACCCTGCTGCTCCGCGGGGATCGCAGCCCGCGGGCGTTTCAGCTGATCGACGACGAGCTGGCGCGCTGTATGCAAAGCGATACGACCGTGATCATCCCGGGCAGCGGCCACCCGGTACACACAGGCAATCCCGCCTATTACAATCAGGTGGTCCTGAGGTATCTGGCGGTCCACTAGTGTCGCGCAGTCGGCTGCTCGCAGTCACGCTGCTTCTCGCCCTCCCCCCCGCCCCCGCCGTCGCGCAGAGCGTCAGCGAGCGGTTCATCGCGGACGCGCGCTCCTACATCGCTTCCGGCAAGTTCGACAGAGCAGACACCGCCCTGTCGCGGGCGTTCGCGTCCGGGGCCTACGTGATGGACAGCGTGAACGTGTTCGTCTGGCGCGGCATCCTCGAACACATGCGCGGCAGCGACAGCCTCGCCCGCGTGAACTTCCGCAGCGCGCTCAAGCTGCGGCAGGTCATCGGCGTGAGTGGCCTCGATCAGATCTCGCCCGGCCTCGCTGAGATCTTCGAGCAGGAAGCCAGAGCGTTCCGCGTGTACAGCGCGAGCCAACTCGATCAGCCCGCCGCCTGGCGGTCCGGCCCGGGCGTCGCCTATCCGGCCGTGCTGCGGCACCGGCAGGTCGCGGGGCATGCGCTTGTGCGCGCGATTGTCGATACCACTGGCCGCGTGGAAGAGCAGAGTCTCGAGGTGCTCGAGGCGCCCGACTCCGCATTCAACGCGCCGTTACGGAGCATGATGCTCGCGTCCGCCTTCACGCCGGGCCGCCTGAAGGGGCACTCGGTGCGGAGCGAGGTAGACCTCGGCTTCAACCTGAATCCACCGGCACCGGAAAATCCGACGCGCCTCCTTGGCGTGGCGCGCGAACAGCTGCGCGCCCGCCATGCCGATAGCGCGCTCACGCTGGTCGCACAGGCGCTCGATAGCGCGAATCAACCCTCGGAAGGTGAACGGGTCTACGCGCTGCTCGTGCAAGGGATGGCCTGGAGCGAAAAGGGAAAGGACAGCCTGGCGACGCGATCGATCGACGCGGGACTGCAAGGGTATCGCGACCTCACGGCGCGCGGCGTGGATCTGGCGCCGTTCCTCAAACGGCTGGCCGACTCGATTCGCATCGCCCGCCGGGGCGCGCACGCCGCCTCGCCATTTGCGGGACTCACCGTCGTTGGGACCGTGGATGAACCGCCGGTGCTGGTCTCGCATCCAGCGATTCGCTACGCACCGGAGATGCAGGCGTTACGCATCGGCGGCACGGTGGTCGTCGAGGCAACACTTGATACGACGGGTCGTGTTCTGCCGGCGAGCGTGAAAATCGTCCAGAGCCCCAACCCGGTATTCGACGCGGAGGCGAAGCGCGTTGTCCTCGCGGCCCTGTATCGGCCGGCACAGATCCATGGCCGGCCCGCCCGGGCGACCATTCGTCAGCCTCTCACGTTTGCCGCCTATTGACGCCCGAGCGAGTTAGCCGGCCGCCCTGCTCTTCCCCATGTACGCCCGAACGAGGGGAACCGGCCGGCGCCGCATCAGCGCCGCGCGCAGCACGTCCCGCTCTTCCGCCGGGACGTCCATGAGGAATCGCTCGCCCTTTCCCTCGCCTTCTCTCACGACGACCGGCACGCCGTCGCGAAACAGCACGCGGTTGCTCGTGATCGCCGCAACCGCTTCTCCCGGGGTGAGAATCCCGACCAGGTTCAGCGGATCCGCGCCGCTTACCGCGACCAGTTCCCCTGCTCCCCGCTCCCGGCGAGTCGTCCGCAGCAGTCCGATGGCTTCGGGAAGGGCATACTGCTCGCCCGAGAATCCACCCACGAACCGGCCGCCTCTGATTTCGCCCCGCGCTTCGAGCCGGCGATACACGCGCAGAATGTCGCGCCAGGGGGCGAGCAACGTCTCGCGCTGCACCAGCCGGCGGAACACGACGCCGTAGCGGCGCAGCAGCTGCCGGGCGATCGCCTCGGCGACTTGCTCGTCGGGAATCAGCGGCCGTCCATGAGTCTTCGACCAACGACCCGCGGTCTCCACTCCGAATGGCGCGATGCGACCGCGACGCCGGTACCCGCCGCCGATCGGTCGACGCCGGTCGGACGGCACCAGGAGCGCCCGCAGCCCCGCAAAGCTGTCCGACGACACGAGGCCCCAGGCAACGAGCTCGCCGAGCCCCTTCTCGACTTCCGTACGCAACAGCCCCGTGCCGTTGACGAGGTCTCCGAAGAACGATGCGCCACGCTGATCGAACGCCTTGAGCAACGCTCTCCCGGTCGACGACAGCGGCAGTTCCACAGAGTCGACGTCAGGCGTTCCGGCTCGCCAGATCTCACCGCGATCGCGCCGGAACAATGCGATCGGGGTGCTGCGCACGGGGCCGGCCTTCCTGTTCCGCGCTCCGACTTCCACATTCCGAATTGCCGTGAGCCGCCCCCACGCGATCTCGCCGGACAGACACAGCCCGTCGAGCCAGAGCGGATCGTAGTCCATCAGTCGCGAGGGCAGCACCTCCGATTCCCACGCCCCGGCCGCCACCTCGTAGCCGTCGAGCAGATCGAGCACCGCGGCCAATCCTTCAGGCCCCTCAGCGCGCGAGCCCGGAGCAAGTCGCTGCCACGTGAACAGGAACCGCAGGAAGTCGGACGACGAGACCGGCTCGATCTCCTTGCGGAGCCGATCAAGCGTGTAGCGATGGATGCGCGCCAGCAGGCGTCGCTCGGACCACTCGATGCCCGCAACGCCGGGCGTGAAACGGCCGCGCAAGGCGAATCCCTCGTGCTCGAGCGCAGCCAGCGCGAAGTCGACGTCTCCCGGCTCGAGACCGAGCGCGGCCCCGATATCGGCGGAGGTGGTAGGACCAATGACTTCGAGCCGCCCGCGCACGAGCTCCCGAATGGCGTCTTCCTTGCTCCAGGCCTTCGCGGCCTCTCGCTCGGGTGGTGTGACCGGCGGGGCGAGCGAAGCACCAGGGAATGCCGCACTCACCATCGGGACACGCTCGGTCGCGATCCAGAGCCGGCCCTCCATTAGGGTGGCGCGCCCTGCGCCGACGAGCTTCTCGAGCTCCGTCCTCCACGCCGGATTGCGCGCCGCCACCTCCGCATCCGGGATCGCCCCCATTACCAACAGCGCATCGTGCAGCTCGTCCGCGTTGTCTGGATCGGGCCAAGCCTGCTCCTTCACCAGGTCGATCGCGGACTGGTCGAGCTTGCCGAACTCCTCGGCCGTCTTCACGTCGAGCCCGCGGCGCGTAATCACCGCCTGAGTCCGCCGCTCCTCGAGGGGCGCATCGTCGAGGAACGCGTAGGGCCGGGCATTCAGGACTTCGTGACACAGGGGCGACGGCTCACTCGTGTCGCGCGCAATCAATGTGAACTGGCCCGCTTCCATCCCTTCCAGCACCCGCTGTAAGCCCGGGAAGTCCATCGCCTCGAGCAGACAGTCGGCGATCGTCTGATTCACGAGCGGATGGTCGGGGATTTCCCGGTCGCCTACCAGGTTTTCAGGACACGCGAGCTGGTCGGGGAAAACAGCGGCGACCAGGTCCTCGGCATCCATGCGCTGCAGCGGCGTCGGGACCTTGCGGCCGCCACGGAAGCGCAGCACCGCGAGCGCGCGCGTCGCATTCCAGCGCCAGCGGGTTCCGAAGACCGGCGCATCGAGCATCGCCTGCACCAGCAGGTGTTCCGCGGTCGCGGGTTTCAGATACTGGAAGACATCCTCCAGCGGGAAGCTGTGTTGCGGGCCGAGCGAGAGGATGATGGCATCTTCGGTCGCCGCGGCCTGTAGCTCAAAATTGAAGCTGCGGCAGAATCGCTTGCGCAGTGCAAGACCCCAGGCGCGATTGATGCGGCTGCCGAACGGCGCGTGCAGCACGAGCTGCATCCCCCCCGCTTCGTCAAAGAAGCGCTCGAGCACGAGACACTGCTGGGTGGGGATGGTGCCGAGGATCTGGCGCGCGGCCGCGAGGTACTCCACGATCTGGCGCGCACCGGCCTCGTTGATCCAGAGCGTCTCGACGAGCCACTTGATTGCGCCTTCGGGATCGTCGAGACGATCCGCCACATCCTGGCGCAGCCGCGACACTTCTTCGGACAGCTCGTTGGTGCGTGCGGGAGCTTCGCCGAGCCAGAACGGCAACGTCGGCGGCTGTCCCTTCGCATCAGCGACGCGGACCTGGCCGGATTCGACCCTGACGATCTGATAGGACGTATTGCCCAGCTGGAAGATGTCGCCGGGCTGACTCTCGATCGCAAAGTCTTCGTTCAACGTGCCGACAAACGTCTCGGTCGGCTCGAGAATGACCCGGTAATCGCCCAGATCGGGAATCGCCCCGCCGGACGTAATGGCCGCGATCCGCGCTCCGCGGCGGCCCTTGACCCGTTTGTTGATCCCGTCGTAATGGACATGCGCGCTGCGCCGGCCGCGTCTGGTGGTGAACCCTTCGGCCAGCATCTGGACCACATCGTCGAATTCCTTGCGCGTGAGATTGCGGTACGGGTACGCCGAGCGCATGCGCTCATACAGCGCGTTCTCGTCCCACTCCTCACCGGCTGTCGCCGCGACGATCTGTTGCGCCAGGATGTCGAGCGGCTTCTCGGGAATGATCAACCGGTCGAGTCGCCCTTCGCGCGTCGCCCGGAACATCGCGGCACATTCGATCAGCTCGTCACGCGACAGAGGGAACAGGCGGCCCTTGGGAATTGCGCCGAGCCGGTGCCCCGCCCTGCCGACGCGCTGCAGCAACGTGGCGATCGACCGCGTCGACCCGACCTGGATGACGAGATCCACGCTGCCGATGTCGATCCCCAGCTCGAGCGACGCGGTCGCGACCAACGCCTGCAGCTCGCCCTTCTTGAGGCGCTCTTCAGCCTCGAGCCGCTTCTCGCGCGACAGGCTGCCGTGATGGCTCGTGACCCGATCGGCCCCGAGCCGCTCGGACAGATGCATGGTGAGCCGCTCGCACAGGCGCCGCGTGTTGACGAAGACGAGGGTGGTGCGATGCTGCGTGATGAGCTCGGCGATGCGGGTGTTCACCTCTTCCCACACCTCCGCCGCCATCACCGCTTCGAACGGCGACGAGGGGATCTCGAGCGCGAGATCCAGCGTTCGGATATGCCCGGCGTCGACGATCGTGGGAAGCGGTTGATCGGTGCCCACGAGGAATTGGGCGATTTCTTCTATAGGCCGTTGTGTGGCGGACAGGCCGATCCGCTGCGCACGCTTGCCGGTGAGCGCATCGAGGCGCGCGAGGGAGAGCGCCAGGTGGCTGCCCCGCTTGTCCCGCGCGACCGCGTGAATCTCGTCGACGATGACCGTGCGCACCGGCCGCAGCATCTCGCGGGCGCGCTCGGACGTGAGAATGAGGTAGAGCGATTCGGGCGTGGTGACGAGAATGTGGGGTGGTCGACTGAGCATCGCCTGCCGCTCGGACTGCGGCGTGTCGCCCGTGCGGACCAGGGTCCGCACCTCGACATCGGGCAGGCCCTGCGCCTCCAGCGCGGCGCGGATTTCGGCGAGCGGCTCCGCCAGGTTTTTCTGAACGTCGTTCGAGAGCGCCTTGAGCGGGGAGACGTAGACCACCTGCGTCCCGTCCTTCAGCTCTCCGTTGAGTCCCTGCCGCACGAGTGAATCGATTGCCGACAGAAATGCCGCAAACGTTTTGCCCGACCCGGTCGGCGCCGCGATCAGCGCATCGCTGCCACCCTGAATGACAGGCCACGCCCGCTGCTGCGGCTCGGTGGGCTGCTCGAAGCGGTTGGAGAACCAGTTCTCGATGGCAGGATGAAAGCGGGACAGCGACATAAGGCCCGAAGTATACCCGAAGGGGCGTGTTTAGAGAACGGTCTTATCCGGACTTCGCGCCAGCTTCTCGAAGAATTTTTCGATGGCGGGCCACTGCGCGCCGATGTCCTCGTAACCCGCTTCGACCAGGAGTGACGTGTGCTCCGGATGAAACAACAGGAAGCCCAGCATTTCCGCTGCCCCGGCCTTGTGCCCGCCGATCGCGCGAACGGCGTGCCGCACGCTCGACGGCAGCAGGTGGGTCTTGCCCGCCGCGAGCGCCGCCAGGTCGCGCGTGGGATGGAGCATCAGCAGCTCGATCGGTTGCAAGCCCGTGGGACGCGGCTGACCTTCCGGGAACGCCGCCAGGATGTTGTTGATGCGATCCAACCGCTCGGCATCAGCCTCCATGGCGTCGAGGAAGATGGCGTCGAACAGCAGACCCATTGCTTCGGCGGCGCTCGGGGAAACCATTTCCTGTGTGACCAGGCGCGCCGCGCGAGGAACCCGTAGCCCGATCGCCAGAATCGCGCGGGCACCGAGATGGAGCGCGGGCGCGAAGGGAGCCATCTGGCGCACGCTCCCATCGCCGTAGAATTCGTCCCCGATCCGGACCGCCGGAAACACCAGCGGCAATGCGGCGGATGCCATGATGTGATCGAGCGTGAGCTGCGTGCGCACGGCCAGGCGCTGCACGCGCTCCCACATCTGGATCTCCGGTGCCGCTTGCACGAACGACACCGCCCGGCCCGACGTGTACGACGTCGCGTTGATCGCAACGGCCCGCAGCCGTTGGTTGGCGATGTTCGCAGTGATCCCGCGCAGGTCGGCGCCGCGCGCTAGAAACTCCCGGAGCGGCTTGGTGTCCGCCAACCCGCGCATGCCTGCCGGCCCCCCCCCACCCCCCAAACCCGTGACACTCTGCAGTCCCTTACGCGCCAGCGAGGTGATCAGACTAAAAAGCCGTAGTTGGAAGACGCCCTCACTTGTGAGCCCCGCCCATGCTGTGCGCAGACCAGCCACGGCTTCGCCGAGGGCACCAAGATCTGCCGCCAGGAAGACGCTGTTGATCGCGCCCACCGACGTTCCGGCGATGATCGGGAACGCGAGACCGGGCAGGCGCTCCGCGAGCCCCGCGAGTACGCCGACCTGATAGGCGCCCCGCGCGCCGCCGCCGCCCAATACGAGCGCGAGATGGGATGAGTACCGCCACACTCCCGACGGGCGCTCGTCCGGCCTCGTGAGGTCGATCGGCCGCGCCGAGGGGATATGGCGAACGGGACTCACTGCGAGTTACGAGAGGCTTTTGCGAGAGGGGTCAGAGATAAGCCGCGCAGCGCCGCGATGCGCTCGATGGTTTCGCCGATCTTGTTGTTCGGGGTGGATGCACCGGCCGTAACACCGATGGTCAGAGGACCGGCCGGCAGCCAGTTTTCGCGCCGCGCTTCCGCACTCAGTGTCCCCACGGGCCGGTGCCGGATGCCCCCATTCTCGATATCAATGCAGGCTGCATCCTCGATATGGTAGGTCGTGACCTTGTCGTGGCAGATGGCAGCGAGATGTGTCGTGTTACTCGAGTTGTATCCACCGATCACTACCATCAGATCGAGCGGCCCGCTGATCAGCTTCAGGACGGCATCCTGTCGCTCTTGCGTCGCTGAGCAAATCGTATCGAAGGTGCGGAAGTGCTCGTTGACGGCAGTCTCGCCCCAGCGGCGGGCCATGCTGTTGCGAACTTCCCCCGCAATCGCCAGCGACTCGCCCGATAGCATGGTGGTCTGATTTGCCACACCGACGTGCTGGAGATCGCGGTCGGGGTCGAAGCCGGGCGACATCTTGCCTTTGAAGTGCTTCAGGAACTGTTCCCTGCTCTCCTTCCCCACCCCCTCGATGTAGTCGCAGACCAGCTTCGCCTCGGCCATGTCGCGCACGACGAGGTATTTCCCGCCCGGGTACTTGTTGACCTGGCTGGATGTCGCTTTGGTCTCTTCGTGGTAGTTCTTCCCGTGGATCAGCGCGGTGAAGCCGTCGCGCGCGTAGGACTCCACGCGCTTCCATACGTTGAGCACCGAGCCGCACGTCGTATCGACCAGTACGCATCCGATCGCGCGCAGCCGCTCGAAATCGCGGACCGTGACGCCGAAGGCTGGCAGAATCACCACGTCGTCCGCGGTGACGGCGCTGAAGTCGAACTCGCCGTCGCGACCCTCGGGACGATGGAGGAATGCCACGCCCATCGCCTGGAGCTTCTGATTGACGTGGGGATTGTGAATGATTTCACCGACGAGGAACGTGCGCTTGCCGGGAAACTTGGTGCGTGTTTCGTAGGCGTATTCCACAGCCCGGTCGACACCGTAGCAAAACCCGAATTCGCCGGCCAGGCGGAACGTCAGATCTCCCACCTCCAACGCATAGCCCGACGCGCGGATCGCATCGACTACGCGACTGTGATAGTCGGCGGCGAGAGCGCCTTCGATCGCGCCCTTGAGTCCAAAGCCTTTGCGAAAGTAAGTCTGTTCCACCAGGTCAATCTAACTGCACACCGCGACCCCCGCGGACCGCATCCAGCACGCGCTGGACCTGCCAGCCATCGCGGAACGTCGCTGGCTCGCCCTGCGGATGGTCTCCCTGGATCACGCGGATCATGTCGCGCAGCAGCCGCACGAACGACCGCGCCCACATGTTGTTCGGTCGCATCTTTTCCGAGAGATCGTCCGGGGCCGATATGTCCTCGAGCGGCCCACCCGCTTTCCCGAGCTCGAGCTTCGTCTCACCGGTGAGGAGCAAAGTCCCTGCGCTGCCGGTCACCTGCCCCACGTGGCCGCCGCCGTGATGCGCGACGGTGCTCAGTGTGATGGTTGCGACCGCGCCGCTCGCCGTACGCAGAACGCAGCTGGTGAAGTCGTCGGCAGTGACGGGTCGCGGCGTGCCGGTTTCATCGGTGCGCTGCTTGACGAACGTCTCCGTCAGACCCGCCACGTAGGTGATTTCGCCCCCGGTCCAGAACCGGCATAAATCGATGAGATGCGAGCCCACGGCGCCGAGGATCCCGCCGCCGCGCGCCGCGTCGAACCACCAGTTCCAGGGAGCGTCGAATGTCTGAGCCCGGCCGTCGCCGCGGAGATACGGCTTCAACGACAATTCGATGTGGCGCAGCTCGCCGATCGCGTCGGAACGGATCAACTCGCGGGCGCGGCGCCGGTTCGGCTCATAGCGCAATTCGTGGTCGATCCACGCTATGCTGTCGGGACGCTGTTGGGATGCTGCCACCATCTGAGCAGCCTCGTACGCGTCGATCGCCATCGGCTTTTCGCACAGGACATGCTTCCCTGCCTCGAGTGCCGCGATACTGTAGCGCGCGTGCGTGTCCGGCGTCGACGAAACCACGACGAGATCCACGTCGTCCGACCGCGCCAGCTCCGCGCCGTCATCGTAGACTCGCGCGATGCCGAACTCGCGCGCGACCGCTTCGGCATTGGCGCGGTGCCCGCTCGCGATCGCGACGGCTTTGGTGCCGGGGACGAACGCAAGGGCCGGCAGCTGTACTCGACGCGCGAAGCCGGAGCCGATGAAACCGACGCGAACCGTTGCCTGCTCGATCACGGCTGGTACCTGCACGCGACGGTGTCCGAGGGAGAGCTGAGCGGCACATCGCGGAAGTCGATCCATGCGGGCGTACGAATCGCGTTCTCGAGTCCCGATCCTTCGACGTGCGCGCTGATCGCGCCGTCATCGTGTTGGACACGCACCGATCCGCTATCGATCGCAAAGCCGCGCGCCACGTCCCGCACCAGGTAGCGGACCGCGACCGCCGCACCGGGCACGGTGACGCTGTCGCCCGGCGCCGTAATCAGATAAGAGCCCGCGACCAGACTGTCGCCGAAGTGCAGCTGCATGAGCACCCCATTACCCTGCGGGCTGGCCGCTTCGAGCAAGACCGAGCGGCGATCGGCGCAGCGGCGCGTGGTCGCGGGCAACGCGAAGCGGATCGTGTCGCGCGGTGGAAATGCCACGGTTGCCTGCAGACGCAGCGGCTCGCCATCGCGTGGTCCACAACACGCGAGCAGCAGCAGAGCAGGGACGGGGAAGTGTTTCAGCGCGCTGATGGCGCGACTCCCAGCGCGCCGCGCGCGGACTCGGGACTCAGTGTGTGAGGCGCCAACGCCTGAATCAGTCCCGCCGGCAAGGGACGCGGCTTCAGTTTTTGCCGATCGACGCAGACCAGCACCATCCAGCCCGCGGCGCCGAGTGCCGGCGCGTCGAGGCGCAGCACGTCGAAATGGAGGGTCAACGATTTCGTTCCGACCTTCCCGACGTACGCAGCGATGCGCAGCCGGTCGTCTAGTCGCGCGGGCCAGTAGAATTCGCTGTGGACGGCCTTGCGGGGCAGAAAGATGTCGTACTCGTCGAACATGCGATTGTATGCAAGACCACAGTGGCGGAACATCTCGGTCTCGGCGATCTCGAACAGCCGCACATACGAGCCGTAAAAAATGATCCCCGCAAAGTCCACGTCGGACCAGCGGACATACTCTTCAATGACGAATGGTACCGGCGGTGACGCCATCCGCCGGTGAAGCTAGACCTCTACGGATGGACGCGAAAGCCGTCCACGCCGTAGGACTTGAGCCGTCGCCACAGTGTCGTGCGACTGATGCCAAGCCGGCGAGCGGTCTCGGCGAGCTTGCCGCTCGTGCCCTGCAGTGTGTCGGTGATTGCCTGGCGTTCGCGTTCGGCGAGAGTGAGAGGTCCGGAGGCGGGAAGTATGGCGGCTTCTCCGAGCGTCTGCGCGCCATTCTTGAGAGAGGAGAACCGCGCGCCGAGCGTCTGCAGTCGGTTGCGGACATCTCCGTTTTGTCCGTCGATGACGCGTCGTGCCGGTGCATTCGCGTAGAGCACGCGGCCCTGCGCATCGAAAACGACGATGCCTTCGCTTACCGAATCGATGACGGCGCGCACGAGTGGTGAAAAGGTGGCGGGCGGGGCGCCCGTAGGACTGACCAGTTTGTCGATCATTGGTTGATTACCCTCATACAAAGCATACACGGGCAATGTTTCATGCAGCGTCACGGACGGCGGTTAGCGTCGTGCCAAGATGAGACTCGGTCATAAGGGAAAAGGTTGCTGGCCTGTTTCGGCTTGCGCCCACCAGCAGGGGTCCCATTATTGACCTACACCACACGAATGCCGAAAGACTCCAGTTCCACCCGTTCGGGCATCCTCGCCGCAGCCGTCGAGACCCTGCAACACGGGGGGGTCGAAGCTTTCACCCTGGAGGCGGTGGCACAGCGAGCAGGCGTGGTGAAGGGCCTCATCCTCTATCACTACGCATCACGCGGCCGGTTGCTGGGGGCCGCCGCATCCCAGATCGCCGAGAGTCGGACTGCGGCAATCGCGCGCGTGTTAAGCACCGCTTCCGGTACAGCTGCCCTCGATGCCTGTTGGGAAGAGCTGCGGCGGCAGGCAGAGGACGGAACCGCGCGCGCCTGGTTGAGTCTGTGCGCGGCTGGGCTTATTGACCGATCGGCCAATAACGGCGGATTCGAGGAAGCGGCCCGGGACGCGCTGATCGACGGGTGTGCCGCGGCGCTTGCCTCCGGAGTGCCCCTGGCGGACGTGCGCGACGCCTACGACGCCCTCTGGCTCGCGCTTCTCGAGGTGACCGAAGGCAGCTCTAGCGCCGCCGCGGGCGGCGGCCCCCACGCCTCACCCGGGCCCGTTGACTAGCTCCGAGAGTTCGCAAGCCCTTCGTCAGCTCGTCGAGTGAGTTCGCCCGCACCGCTTCGTGCTTTCCTCGCGTCACCGTAAAACGCACGGGCCGATCGAAGCGCGGCAGATCCCGGGGATTCAGGCGCCTCGCCTGGCCCTCTTTGAGGCGCAGCCGGACCACACCGCCGACACCCTGTTCCACGTCGTAGTCCATCGGGACGCGATCACCATAGAGGAACACCGAGGAGGGTAGGGCATCGAGGCGATGACGCTCTCCCTCGGGAATCGCCGCATCCGGATCGAGTATGATTCGGGTGGCGATTAATTCGTCCCACGAATTCACGTGCGCGAGCTGAGCAGCGAGCTGCTCAGCCAGGTTGTCGTCGTGAGCCTGATCGAGTGAGCCACCCGAGCGGCGCCAATAGTGCCCAAAGCGCTCCAAGGCCCGGCGCACTTTCCCCTGATCGGGATGGGGGGTCTCGCCCGCCAGTAGCGCCTGAACCAGCGCTCGTCGCGCGGCGTCGGCAAGCTCCGGAGGGAATGGGCTCGGTAGGGGCTCGACGTCCCGGTCGAGCGTGAAGCCGAAGTACTCGCCTGTGCGAACCACCATCAACCCCTCGCGGCGGCGTTGCCGCTCGAACACAACCTCTGGACGCCCACGGCGCGCGTTGCGGCGAATCGCCCGCTCAGGGATCTGTGTTCCTTCGATACTAGCGCGCGGCACACCGAACCGATCGGCGAAATAGCGCAACGTACCCGCAATGGCGCCCCAGTTGCCGCACACGGAACTGCGGCTCACCCGCGCCTCCCGGCCGTCCGCCGTCTGCTCATCGATCACCAGATCAAAAGGCATGATTTTGGCCAAAAGGTCAGCAAAAAGATCGAGTGTCTTGCGATCGCCATATGGCAGCTTCGCCGGCAAAGGCAGCTCGAGCTGGCGATACACCGACGCGGTACCGAGCGCGATGTCCTCGATTGCCTTGACGAGGACGCCGCGTTCCTCGGCCCAACGCTCGATGTCTGCTTCGCGGAACAGGTGACGCGGCAGTCCGTACACTTCACCGAGGTAGCCGTGCTTGTTCACGGCCTCGGCGTAGACGTTGTACGCGGTAATGTGGTCGGAACCCGGCACGATCAACCCTCCCAGCTGCCGCTCCTCCCGGGTCATGCGATGCAGTGAATCGATGTTTGCGGCGACGGCGACGAGTGGGACGAGCGCTTGGTCGGCGTGGTAGAGCAACTCACCCCAGGGACGCTCGACCGGCATCGCCTCGACCTCACGCCCGTAACTCGTTAGCCTGCCGTGCTCTATGAGGCCTCGTTCGGTGAGTAACTCGACGCTGTCTCGGTAGGCTCGACGGTCGAGGGGCACGGGCAAATCCAGCTCGGTTGCGTCAACACCGATCGCCGCGCAGGTGATCGCTACGCGCTCAGCGTCTCCCGCCAGTTGAAATTCGGGTGCAGTGGGACGCAGATCCTCGAACGCGAGGTCACGGTCGCTCAGGATGTAGACCTCGCCCTGCTCCACACGGCCGTGCACCCGGCCAGCCATCTGCAGGATCTCATTGGCGCCGAGGTAGGACCGGGTGAGCACGTTCTTGCCGCGCTCCACCACGTTCGTGTAGCGGGCGTCGTAAATGACCACCGTATCGAGACCGCGAATGTTGAGCGCCGATTGACCAGCCGCGGTCATGGCGAGCAGGAACGGACGTTTGACCAAACCGTCAAGAAACGGCCGGATTACGCGAATGGGCTCGCCGCCGTGATAGAAGGCTGTTGCCAGGCTGTGCCAACGATCCCCCAGCTCACTGGCGATCTGCTCCACTTCAGCGCGGGTGGGAACGAATACCGCCACCCCGCGCCGCTCCCGCATGACGGTTTTTATGAAACGATCGTTCAAAAACTCGAGCGGCTGCTCCGCCAGGACGTTGACGCGGGCAGCCCGTGCAGGATCGAATGCCCGCGTCTCGAGCACCTCGGCGGAACCGAGATATCTCGCGTAGAACGTCGGATCGACGGTCGCCGAGAGCCAGATAAAGTGGCACCGCGTGCGTTTGCCGAGGGCGAGACAGAGCTCCATTTCCGCCGATGTTTGATGGATTTCGTCGACCACCAGCGTGTCGTGCTCAGTGATGAGCCCGTCCTGGAACCAGCGGCGCGCGATCCCGGTGGTCACGATGACGACGTTCCACGTGGGAGTCTCTGGCGTCGCTTCTCGCTCGCGATTCACGACGCCCACCTTGAGTGGCGCCTTGAGAATCGTCTCCGCCATGCTGCGAACGGCCAGCGTCTTGCCGGTGCCGGTGCCCGCCACGACTCCAAAGCCCTGGCCCGACCCGGCCAGGCGGCGAATGTCGTCGCCGTGTTCTCGCTCGAGCAGTGTCTCGAGCTTGAGCCCGAGGGCTAGCTCGATCGTCTCGCAGGCGGCGCGCGTTGGGGCGATGACAATGACTCGCCCCGTGGCGGGTTCAGCTGCGAGGAAAGCCTTCGGATCAGGAGGAAGAAAATGGTCACGAGAGATTCGCACACCGCAAGATAACAGGCGCTACAGGTCGCTCCGTGGCGTCATGACGTTGGTAAAAAAGCCGCCGGCCCGTTGCGGGGCGGGATGCATCCCGTCAGGACCAGAACGAGCCCCGTCGCAACGAGCCGGCGATGTCGCCTCAGGCGACCAGCCTACCAGTGACGATGATAACGGCGGCCATGGTACCGATGCGGCCGCACCACGACCACGCGAAGCTCCCTGTGGTAGTAGCGATGGTATCGGTAGTAGTAAGGACGGTAGTACGGACGACCGATTACAACCTGACCAGCGACGTAGGGATCTCCGAAACTCAAAGAGACTCCCACACGGGTCTGGGCCTGAGCGACACCGGTCGCCAGCCCGAATAGCAATCCGACGATAATCAGTAAGCGTTTCATGGTTGTCTCCGTGAAAGACGTCTCGACCTCTAGGAAGACGCATGCCACGTCCCCGGGCGTCATAAGCAGTTTGTAAACAATGAGATACGGATCTGGTGCGGGGGAGGGGAATGTCCGCTGGCAGGTACAGCTGTCCGTTCAATCTCCGAAACTGGTTCCCAGATCTCGCGCAGTCATGATCGTATCGGAGTCGAGCGGCACCTGTCGCGGCGTGGCGATCGCGTCGGCGATGGGAACTGGAACGATGCGCGGTGGCTGTAGCGCAACCATCGTCCCGAATTTCCCTTCCGCCACCAGCCGGACTGCCGCGGCGCCGAAGCGCAACGCCAGCACCCGATCGAATGTCGTGGGACCGCCGCCTCGTTGGAGGTGACCCAGCACCAGCGAGCGCGTCTCCTTGCCCGTCATCTGCTCGATCGAGTGCGCCACCTTGTCGGCGATGCCGCCCAGGCGCTCGTGCGCCGGGTCGATGAGCGAAACCGAGCCACCTTTGGGAACCGCGCCCTCGGCCACGACCACGATGCTGAAGTGCCGTCCTTCCGCTTCACGGCGCCGGATCTTGTCGCAGACCTTATTGATGTCGAAGGGAATCTCGGGAATCAGAATCACGTCGGCCGATCCGGCGACACCGGCGTTCAGCGCGATGAATCCGGCGTTGCGGCCCATCACCTCGACGACCATGACCCGTTCGTGGCTCTCGGCGGTCGAGTGCAGTTTATCGATCGCGTCGGTGGCGGTCGCAACCGCGGTATCGAATCCGAAGGTCGCGACCGTGCCGCCTACGTCGTTGTCGATCGTCTTCGGGACACCGACGATAGGAAGACCCTTCTTCCAGAGGTCGAAGGCGATCCCCAGTGTGCCCTCGCCTCCGATTGCGATCAGCGCGTCGAGCCGATTGCCGCGAAACGACTCGACCAGCTCCTGGGTGCGATCGCGCTCCTCCCACGACCCGTCGGGCCGTTGAACCCGCCATTTGAGGGGATTCCCGCGGCTCGATGTTCCGAGGATGGTGCCGCCGAGATGGGTGATGCCGCGGACTTCATTGGGACCGAGCGTCATGAGCTCGGACTCCCCGAGCAGGCTGCCGAACCCCCGCCGGACCCCGAAGCACTCCCAGCCCCGGTGCACGGCCGTGAGCACGGCGGCACGAATGACGGCGTTGAGGCCGGGAGCGTCGCCGCCCCCGGTGGAGATGGCGATCCTCACTGCTTGCCGGAGAATGCCTCGCGGATCAGGCGCATCACCTCGCCGGGTTCGGCGTGGCGTTTGGCGGATTTCTTGGAGAACACCCGCTGACCGTCGAGATCCACTTCGAACACACCGCCGGAGGATTGAACCAGGCGAATCTCAGCGTGGGGGTACGTTTTGCGAATCTCGGCCGCCAGACCGGTGGCCCGTGGCTCGTAGTTTCAGATGACGCAGAATTCAATAGTCACGGTCATGGCGTGAACGATAGTCGCGCTTGACACACCGCGCCACGGCGCCGACCTTGCGCCACACGCTCATGCGGCCAGCGCTGATCGTCCGCTTCGCCGTTTCTCTCGCCGCGCTCGCCAGTGTCGGTGCCGGGATCATCGCGTACACCAGTGGCAGAGTGCCGGCCAGCCCGAACCTGCCGCTCGCGGGAGCGCTGCTCATCCTCGTGGCGGCGATGTCGCGACGCTACGGCATCGCGTTGCCCGGCAATGGCTTCTCCTCCTACGTCATCGGCGTGATGTTGTTCGCCCTCCTCGACCGGGGCTGGGCGTTTGCCGCGATCGTGGCGCCGTTCGCGATGCTCGTTGGAGACGTTCTGCTCCGCCGGCTGCCGCTACGCGCTGGGCTCGGCAACGCCGCGCATCTAACGGCTGGCGCGACGCTGGTCGGGCTGATGTACGCCCGCACCGGCGGCACGACGGGTGCGGACGCGCTCGCAGTCGACAACCTCTACCCGCTGGCGCTCACCCTCGTGCTGCTGCCCATGATCATCAATGGGACCTTCTATCTCGAGCTCGCGTTGGGGCAGACCATCGCGTGGGTCGATGCGCGGCTCACGATGCGCTGGGAGTCAATCGTCTATCTGGTGTCCGCCGCCCTCGCCATCGCGTGGCTCGGACTAATGCACGCGACCATACCGATTGGCCCGCGCCTGTTTCTCGCCGCGTCGCTCGCGCTTACGACCGCTGGCAGCCTGTACGTGCTGCGCCTTGGCGTGCGCGCAGATGAGCTGAATCTGATCCAGCGGCTCGCCCAGGTGATCGCGGCGGAGCTGACGCTGACCCGCAGCTTTGAGCGCGTCCAAGAGCTCACGCGCCAGCTCGTGCCCTGGGAGCACATGGGTTTTGCCCGCTACGATCCGCGGACCCGTGAGATGGAGCTCGTCGCCGACACCGCCGCCCAAAAGGGCACGGCGTTCCGCTTCGATTCCGACGCCGGCCTCACGGGGGAGGCGGTGCGCCTGCGACGGCCCGTCGTGGCGCATGGCCTGGCGACAGACCAGGTCGTGGTGCCCGGCACGGAAACACCGGGATCGGAAATGCTCGTGCCGCTCTATCACGGCGGCAGCCTGGTCGGCTTGTGGAGTGTGCGGCACTCGGATCCTGCCATGTACCGCCAGTCGGATGGCGATCTGCTGGAACTGCTCGCGCCTCAGCTCGCGCTCATGGTCGCGATCGACGGCTCGCTGCGGCCGGTGACGGGCGCCTCCGATCAAACGACGCAGTACGTCCAGACGCTCACGGCGACCGCCGAGGAGATCCACGCGTCGAGCCAGGAGGTCGCGGCCTCCGCTCAGCGAGCCAGTCAAGGCGCGGGGCAGGCGGCTTCGCTCGTGAGCAGCGCGGCGCGCGAGGCGGGACAGCTCAAGGACAGCGCGGCACAGCTGGCTGCCGCGGGCGATCACACCCGCGAAGCGGGCGCGCAAATGGAAAAAATCGCGGCTCGCGTCCGCACGGGCACACAGGATGCCGTGCGCCAGCTGACCGATCTCGGCGCTACTACAGAGGAAAGCGCTGTCGAGGTGAGCCGCCTGCGTGAAGTCGCGGCACAGGTCGAGAAGTTCTCAGAGACGATCGGCTTCGTGGCGAATCAGACGAACCTCCTGGCCCTCAACGCCACGATTGAAGCCGCGCGCGCCGGCGTTCACGGGCGTGGCTTCGCCGTGGTGGCGGATGAAGTTCACAAGCTCGCCGAAGCGAGCGGCCGCGAAGCACGCAACGTGGGCAAAGCGGTACACGACACGCGCCGCGCGCTGGACCGCGCCGCCCAGCTCATCGAGCGTATCCGCAGCGACCTCGGCCAAGTCGTCCAGAACTCCGCCGCGTGGGTACAAGACCTCGACCGCATCGCCGCCGCGGCGCTGGAAACGGCGCGCGCCGGCAAGCAGGTCGCCGAGGTCGGACGTCACAGCGCCGAGCTCGCGACCAAAATCACCGAAACGCTCGAGCGGGCTCGTGGCGGCGCACAGACATCCACGCAGGAAACCGAAGCGGTCGCGGCAGCGGCTGCCGAGCAGCTCCGCGCGATCCAAGATCTCGCCCACGGCGCCACCCAGCTGTCCGCACTTGCCGAGCAGCTGTCGCAAGCGGTCCGGTTCATTCGCGGGGGCAACGGTCATCCGTAAGCTGGGGCTCGCGGCTGTGGTCGTCGGCGTCGTGACGGGCACCGGTTGCGGGAACGACACGTCGAGCGGCTCCCCGTCGACGCAGATCGACTATGTCGCCGGCGCCATCGAGCCGTTCGCCTCTCGCGGCGAGCGGATCGCGATCGAAGGATTTGGCTTCGGCACCGACCGCGGCACAATCCGGTTCACGCGCACCGGCGGTGGGTTTGTCGCAGGCGTCGTCGCCGATTCCGAGTGGACACCATTCACCATCACCACCGTGGTTCCAGACTCCGCGGCGCTCGGGCGCGAGGCACTCGACGTCATTACCGCGACGGGAACAGAGGTCATCGCCACACTTCACATCCTGCCCCGTCCATCGTTCAACCCCGACACACTGACGTGGGTCGCGCGCGGGACCTACCCGGGTGCACCATCCGGCGTCGCGTTGACTGCCGCGACGTTCCCGAGCGGCAGCGGTGTGCGCACCACACTGTACGCAGCGGGCGGCGCCGAGCCGCCGGTGATGACGCCCGATTCCGGTGTCTATCTCGCGGGGGTCGTCGACGGCGGCGCGGGCGCGATCGAACCGTGGATTCGCCAGCGCGACACATCCGATCAGACGCGCAGCCGCGTGCTTCCCGCCCCCCGCGCGTTCGCCGCGGCAACCGTCGCCACGCCGAACAACTCGCGGTTTCCCGGCGTCGCGATGTACGTGATCGGTGGTATCGACCGGTCCGGCATCGCGCAGGCGTCCGTTTTAGGGGCCAGTGTGACCCCCGACAGTGTGAGCGCGCGGTTCGTATTTCTCGAGCCGTTGCCCGCTCCTCGCGCCGGCGCGATCGCGGTCGTCCGCCGCGGCCGGATCTACGTCATCGGCGGGACCGATGCGGCGGGGATTCCGCAAACCAGTGCCTTCGTGGGCCGGATCGGTCCGGACGGGCACATCGACGGCTGGTACGTGGCGCCGTCGTTGCCCGGGGCACGGGCCTTCGGCGGGGGGGTGGCCCGGGATGGCTGGGTGGCGGCGTTGGGGGGTGTCGCCGACAGCGTGCCCCTGGGAGGGGGCACGGATGCTGGAATATCTCGACTTGTGACGGGGGATACAGCGGCGGTGAGCCCGCTATCCGGATTCTTCACGGGTGCTTGGGGGACCGCCGGCAACCTCCTGCCCGACGGCCGCTCTCAGTTTGCGTTACTCGACCTTGGCCCTACGGCCCTGGCAGTCGGTGGGATGTACGCCGGCGCATCGAGCAATGCTGCCGAGACGATCGCGGCGACGGTCACCGATGCGGCGCTGGGTCCGTTCGCGGGCCCGGTAGGCAGAAATCGGATCGCCGGTCTGACGTGCCTGTCGGTAACCGCGGGCACGTTGATCGGTCCGGCAGGAATCAGTTGGCGGGAGACGGACGGAACCGCCCGCGGGCTGGTGGTCGGCGGGTTCGATTTGACCACTCAGACGCGCCGCAGCTGCGCATGGGGTTTCTGAACGAGACGCCGATTATTAAAGTGGATGGCCCCTAACCAGGGAGAGATATGCGCCCACGACCGATTCTGCTGGTGCTCTGCCTCCTTGTCCTTCCAGCGCTCTGCAGGGCCCAGCACGCACATCAATTCGAGTTCGGAGCATTTGGATCGTTCACGCGCTACGATCGGGCGTTCCTGCTGGACAACCAGATCGGTGGCGGCGGCCGGCTCGGCTACTTCTTCAACCCGACGGTGGGCTTTGAGTTCGACGTCGGATACCAGCAACCCTCCCCCACAGCCGGTGGTGGCCCCGCGACGCTGAGCCTGGGCGGCGCGAGTGTCGTTTTCAACTTCGGCAGCAGCAAGAACCTCTTCTACGTCCTGGGTGGCTACTCGCGTCTCAGCTTCACCGACCTCGCCGCGTACACGTTCGATGACAACGCGGTGCATGGCGGCCTCGGCGACAGGATCTTCTTAAACGAGCGGACGGCTCTGCGCCTCGAAGGGCGCGCCCTCTATTCCCCCAATACCAATCACACGGGCGGGGGCTGGGCCGGTCACGTCGTTGCTTCCGCGGGCCTCGCGATTTTCACCGGGCCCAGCGCGTTCCACGACGCGGATGGCGATGGAGTCGCCGACAAGAAGGATACCTGCCCCAATACGCCGGCAGGTGCCACGGTCGATGCGAAGGGATGCCCGAGCGACTCCGATAAAGACGGCGTCTATAACGGCATCGATACCTGCCCGAATACTATCGAAGGCGCGGAAGTTGATGCCCGCGGATGCCCGAAGGACACCGATGGCGATGGCGTCTACGATGGGATCGACAAGTGCCCCGGCACCTCGACGGCCGGCGGGGTTCACGTCGATGCGACGGGCTGCCCGATCGACAGCGATCACGATGGCGTCCCGGATGGCCTCGATAAGTGTCCGAACACGCCCGCCGGCACCGAAGTCGATACGGTCGGTTGCCAACGCGTCATCGACAGCGACGGCGACGGCGTCGACGACAGGAAGGACAAGTGCCCGGGCACGGCGGTCGGTACGCATGTGGATTCAGCCGGCTGCCCGATCCTGTTCCCTGAGGCGAAGACGTTGCTGGTGCTGCGCGGCGTGACGTTCGAGCCGGGCCGCTCCACACTCAAACCGGATTCCTACACGATTCTCGATCTGGTCGCGACGTCGCTGGTCGGGAACCCCGACATCAGGATCGAGATCGCCGGTCACACGGATAACACGGGATCGGCCGCTACCAACACGCGCCTGTCCCAGGCACGGGCCGATGCAGTGCGCACCTATTTGGCGAGCAAGGGTGTGGCGCCCGATCGCATGGTTGCGAAGGGCTACGGCCCAACGCAGCCGGTCGCGCCCAACACGACTGCGGACGGCCGTGCGCTGAACCGCCGCGTCGAGCTGCGGAAGCTCAATTGAGCTGAGGAGATATTCGTGAGGCAACGTGCGGCCGTATTCCTGATAGTCGCCCTGGCGTGCTCGGCCATCTCACCCGTAGCGGCGCAGAACCCGCGCCGCTACGAGGTGGGGTTGTTCGGGTCGTATACGAAATACGACAAGACATTCAGCGGCCTGGGCAGCGAGCCCGGTGGCGGCGCGCGGTTCGCATTTGCCGTGAGCTCGAAGCTGACTCTCGAAGTCGAAGCGCTGTTCCAGCAACCGGTGACGGGCCTGACATCCGGCGAGCTCTCGCCGGTCATCGGGGCGGCGAGTCTCATCGCGTATCCGTTCAACAAAGACCGCTTGTCGCTCTACGTCCTGGGCGGTTACTCACGCCTCGATTTCGGCAACGCGGCCCCCTACGACTTCACGGATGGCGGTTTCCATGGAGGAGCGGGTGCCAAATTCTTCATCAGCTCGCGCATGGCCCTGCGGTTTGAAGGACGCGGCATCTTCACGCCACAAACAAAGAGCTCGTTTGCCAGCGGCAGCGTTACGCACATCGTCGGATCGGCGGGATTGGCGTTCTTCCAGTCGGGCGGCGGTGCTCCGTCTGGGGACGAAGACCATGACGGCGTTTCTGACAAGAAAGACGCCTGCCCGGGCACACCCCCGGGCGCGAAGGTCGATAGCAAAGGCTGCCCGGTCGACGACGACAAAGACGGCGTCGTGAACGGTATCGACGCCTGCCCCGGCACACCCGTCGGAGCGACGGTCGATGCGAAAGGCTGCCCGCACGATTCCGACGGCGACAAGGTGTTCGACGGCATCGATCAGTGCCCTGACACGCCGCCCGGGGTAACGGTCGACGCGAAGGGCTGCCCGCCGGATTCGGATGGCGACGGCGTGAACGACGGCCTGGACAAGTGTCCGAACACACCCGCCGGCGCCACCGTCGATGCGACGGGATGCCCGATCGATTCCGACCACGACAACGTCTGGGACGGCCTCGACAAGTGTCCCGATACCCCGGCCGGCGCAGTGGTGGACGCCACTGGCTGCCCGGTCGACTCGGACGGCGACCGGGTGCCCGATGGCATCGATCGCTGCCCGGACACGCCTCCCAACACCCCGGTCGACTCGTACGGCTGCCCGGCGGACTCGGACCACGACGGCGTGGGTGACGGCTTCGACAAGTGCCCCAACACGCCGCCCGGAACCCAGGTGGATGCGAACGGCTGCCCGATGGCCAAGGACAGCGACGGCGACGGCGTGATCGATCCCGAGGACCGCTGTCCCAATACGCCCAACGGATCACGCGTCGACGAGCACGGCTGTCTGCTGCTGTTCGAGACGGTGGCGCCCGCCGTGGGCGGCGCTGCCGCGGCTACCCCGGCGCGTCCGACGCTCATCCTCCACGACGTCAATTTCGAGACCGGGCGCTCCGTGCTGACGACATCATCGTACGCCATCCTCGATCAGGTGGCGGGGTCGCTGGTGGCGAACCCCGAGATTCGCATCGAGATTGCCGGCTATACCGATGCCACCGGAAGCCCGCGCATGAACCTGGGCTTGTCCATGGCACGCGCGGGTGCGGTGCGGGCGTACCTCGCACGCCGAGGGGTGAGCCCATATCGGATGCGGGCGCAGGGTTACGGCGCCTCAGGATTCATCGCCCCCAATACCACGCCGGAAGGACGAGCCCAGAACCGGCGCGTCGAGCTGCACAAGCTGAACTAGACACGGAGGGGAAAACGGTGCGCGGGCCGGGACAAGCGGATTGTCCCGGCCCTTTGTATTTTTTCTCGCCCCCCGTCCGATCGAGACATGTATGCGTTTGAAACACGCTCCTTTCCTCGGCGCCCTCCTGTTACCGCAGCTGCTCCAGGGACAGCAAGCTCGTCCCTGGCAGTCCACCGACTACTATCGGCTGACGGTTGTCAGCAACCCACAGCTCACGCCCGACGGTCGCCGCGTGGCATTCGTCGTGACGACCGTGGTCGAGGAGAAGGACCGACGGCACACTGAGATCTGGCTCTCACCCAGCGACGGCTCGGCGGCGCCGTTGCGCTATACCAGCCCGTCCACGGAAGCTTCGAGCCCCACTTGGTCGCCTGACGGCTCGCTGCTCGCCTTCTCGAGCAGGCGCGAAGGCTCGGACGACGACATCTGGTTCCTGCGCACCGCGGCGCCCGGCGGCGAGGCGTTCCAGATCAAGGGAGTGCACGCGCTGCCTGTGTTCTCGCGCGATGGGAAGTGGCTGCTCTATGAGTGGCGTGGTGAGGAGCCCGACAGCACCAAGAAGGAGACATGGCGTACCCGCGTGTCGCCGGCCGCCATTACCCGGGGGGCGGACCCCAAACGTTTTGACGGCCGGGTGTACACGTCGCTTCCGATCGTTGCCGATGAGCGCGGCTACCTCGCGCCGCGCGAGACGCGCCGTCCCAGTCATCTCTACCTCGTGTCACGCGACGGCGGCACACCGCGACAGCTCACGAGCGGCGAGCTGAGTCAGAGCGCCGCGGCGTGGTCACCCGATGGGCGCACGATCGCGTTCGTGCAGGACTCCACGGAGAAATCTGAGGTGCGCGAGGAAGGCGAGCCTTCCATCTACTTGCTGAGCGTCGCGGACAGCGCGATTCGGCCGCTGCCGACTGGTTTCCCCGAAAGCTCGGATCCCGCGTGGTCACCCGACGGAAAAACGATCACATTCGGATGCTCCAAAGGCCGGGGACTCAAGAACGACATCTGCGTCATTCCGGCGGCCGGCGGGGCGTCCCGCAATCTGACTGCGGGCTGGAATCTCGACCCGAGTGCGCCGACCTGGTCGGCGGATGGAAAGACGATCTACTTCAACACAGAGACGAGCGGCAACGTGCATCTGTTTGCCGTGGCCGCGAGTGGCGGTCCCGTTCGCCAGGTGACGACCGGTGAGCGGCAGCTGCGGGGCTTCACGATCAGCGCGGACGGCCGGTCACTCGCGTACACGGCGAGCGACATCACCCACGGAACAGAGCTCTACGTCGCTCCGCTGGCAGGGGGTAAGGGCGCCGAGCGCCGGCTCACGTCATTCAATGATTCGCTCTTCAAGCAGGTCGCCGTCATCCCCGCCGATACGTTCTGGTTCACCGGCGTCGGCGGATTGAAGATCGAAGGCTGGCTGATGAAGCCCTATGGCTACCAACCAGGCAAACGCTATCCGCTGGTACTCTCGATTCACGGCGGGCCCCACTCGAACTACGGCAACGTGCTGTTCCCCGAGTTCCAGATGCTGGCCGGTCAGGGGTACTGGCTGCTGTTCACCAATCCGCGCGGCTCGAGCGGCTACGGCCACGATTTCACCTTCGCGACGCGCGGCCGCTGGGGCATGGAGGATTACCAGGACCTGATGCAGGCCGTGGACGTCGCGATCGCCCGTGCGAAAGGCGGCGTCGACACGACACGCATGGCGGTACTGGGCGGATCCTACGGCGGTTTCATGACGAACTGGATCGTGGGACATACGAATCGCTTCCGCGTCGCCCAGACCGACCGCTCGATCTTCGACTGGTATTCCTGGTACGGTTCCTCGGATGCGCAGGGACTGACCGACTACGAATTCAACGGCGCGCCGTGGGAGAGCGACTCGCTCTACCGTGTGCTCTCGCCGATGACCTACGCGAACAACATGCGCACGCCGATGCTGATCGTGCATTCCGAAGACGACAAGCGCGTGCCCATTACCGATGGTGAGCAGTTGTTCATGTCGCTCCGCAAACGCGGCATTCCCGCAGAGTTCGTCCGCTATCCACGCTCCTACCACGGATTGTCACGCACCGGCCCGCCGTGGCTGCTCGTGGATCGGCTCGAGCGCATTCGCACCTGGTTCGCGCATTGGATCGGGACGGGTGACGCGTCGCCCGCGGCTGCGGCGGGCCTGCATTGACGCTGCGCCGTAGTGCATGGGTGGCGCTCACAGC
>DASZCG010000160.1:0-3171 GCA_035943355.1 Gemmatimonadales bacterium | reverse complement strand
ACGCGCTTTCCACATTTCAGCATGAGTGTGATTCAGCGCCTGTGTGGATTCACCGCGGCCCTCGAGCGTCTGCTCACCGCGCGCGATGCCACCGAGCTGGACGCACTCTGGGAAGAGTTGAATCTCGGCCAGCTGGGGTGGGAAGCCCTCGCGCTGGCGCGGCGCGCCAACACGGAGAAGCTCGAGCCCGCACTCGCAGTGCTGGACCGACGGCTGCTCGCCGTCCTGGAGCGATCCCGCGCCTTTCTAGATCCGCACATCGTGACCTTCCGGATTCCGGAGCTGGAACGCTGGCAGCATGCCGCCGCCGCTGCGCTCGTCGGTGCGCGGTGGGGCGTTGCGGGTCTGCGCACCGTCATCGCGGACACGCAGGCCCCGCTGGGCCGTCGCTACTTTGCGTTCCTCGCACTCGCCGAGCGACACCCCAAGGAGGCGTGGCCGCTGTTCGCCCGTTATCTGCAGACGCCGCACGCCCACCACGCGTTCGTTGCGGCGGCGGTTGAAGCCGCGCGCTACTACCCGGGGCAGGCCCCGTACGTCATCGCGCTGTTTGAGCGGATTCGCGGTGACGAGATGCTACGCCGCTTCCTCGCTCCCAAGATCCTCGAGTCGCTGTACGTGTTGGGCGATCCGGCCGCTCTTCCTCTATATGAGGAGCTGCTGGTCGCCGGACATACCGATCCCGATCTCGGGCGGTGTGAGGTCACCCGCGCGCTGGTGGGCGTGCGCAAACTCACGGGCCGGGTTGCCGCGAGCAGCAAATTCCCCGACCCCGAGGAGCCTGGCGTCACTCGGGCGCTCGATGCAGCGCAGCGGATGTTCGAGGAGGAGAAAGACCAGCTTCAACCGGTCGTGGTCATTTGACGAAAGCGGCAATCTTCTCGCGGTAAGCCCTTGCCCCCAGGTCGTACGTGTCGTTGTGGCCTGATCCCCCGATCATTACGAATTCGACCGGGCCGGCGGCTGCGGCGGCCAGCTGCTTTCCCATTTCCATGGGCACCAGTCTGTCTGCAGTGCCGTGGAAGATGAGCGTAGGGCAGTGGATGCTCACGATCCTGCCGAGGTTATCCAGCCGCAAGCGCACCAATGCTTTGGGAAAGATGCTGTAGTGGCGCGCCGCCATCGCGGGCGCGCTGGTGAAGGGTGACTCGAGAATCATGCCCGCCACTGCGTGCGTGGCGGCGACATGCGTTGCGACGGCGCTGCCCAGCGAGCGGCCATACACGTAGATGCGATGGCGGTCGATCTCGCTTCGGCGAATGAGCTCCTGATAGGCGAGGTCTGCCGCCTCGTAGAGTCCCGCTTCTGTGGCGCGGCCGCCGCTTCCGCCGTAACCGGGGTAGTCGAGAACGAGCAGCGCTGCGTGGGGCGGTCGGAAGTCGCGGATGATCGGCCAGATGGCGGCGATCGTCTCGCCGTTGCCGTAAAACCACAGCAGTGCGGCGATGGGCGGCGAGGGGCGGCCAAGCGGCGGCAGATACCAGCCCACGAGCCGCGTCCCATCCTGCATCTTCAACTCGATGCGCTCACCGTAACCGAGCGTCTGTTCCGGATCCGGTAACGGTGCTCTCGGCGCGGGAAAGGTGATCCGCTCCTGCATCGTCCACAACACGAGCAGTACGACGAGATAGATCCCGGCTACGGCCGCCACGATTCCCATTAATTTGTGAGCCAATGGACCCACAGCTCGTCTCCCGCGCCCGAGGCGCGTTGCTGGGCCTGGTCGCGGGCAATCAGCTGGGCGTCCCGACGGAGCACATGGGGACGCCGGACGCGATCCGGAAGGCGTTCCCGAACGGCGTCCACGACCTCGCACCTCCACCCAAGAACTCTCCATACGATGATGACGCGGCAATGGCGCTGCTGCTCGGCGAATCGCTGCTCGCGGCCAACGGGTTCGACGCGACCGACGTGGCGCGCCGCTGGGTGAAATGGATGAAGGTGGATGGCAGGGGCATCGGCTCGACGACCAAGCGCGCGCTCACCTTGATCGATCGGGGAAAGGAGCCGTTCGAGGCCGGTCGCCTGGCGAATCAGGAAAATCCGGGCCGTTCGGCGGGGAACGGCAGTGTGATGCGCTGCGTCCCGGTTGGACTGCGCTACCACGACGATCTCGATCGGCTGATTCGGGTCTCGACCCAGCAGGCGGCGATCACCCATGCCGACGAGCGATGCACATGGGCGGCGGCGGCGGTGAACCTCGCCGCGCGCGAGCTGCTGCACGGCAACATCTACTTCATCGAGGAAGTACTGCATCGGATCGGTGATCGCGTGCCTCGCGTGCTGCGCGACGCGATCCATCGCGTACCGCGGGAGGGCGAAAGCGACCTTCCGATGGCGCGCGCGGGCGAGGCGGGGTATGTGGTCCACTGCGTCGAGATCGCCTTCTGGTTCGTCGCCCACGATCGCACGCTCGAGGAATCGCTCATCGACCTTGCGCAGGCGGGTGGGGATACCGACACCAATGCGGCCGTCGCGGGTGCCTTGCTGGGCGCGCGCTACGGCGAGACGGCGCTGCCGCCGCGCTGGATGGATCAGCTGGTTGGAGCTCAGGGAATCGGGAAACTGGCGGAACAACTCGTGATGGCTGCAGCATAAGCGGTGCGCCGGAGCTTGGGTCGTCCGGCGCACGGGTCACGGCTTATGGGGTTTCGATTTCGGTGTCGGAACGTAGCTCGCAATCCGGTTCATCACGTCGCGGTCGTTGAGCGTGATCGACACCACGCGCCAATCCTGCCCCCCGCGCCAATTGAGGCGAATAAAGCGGCTGCCGTTGGTCCACTCCCACATGCTGCGCTCGCGACGCTGCGGATTCCCGAGCTGTTTGCGCATCTCGTTCTGTCTCTGCTTAACCAGCGACACTTTGCCCGAATCGATGAACGAAATCACCGACGTCCGACCCTCGATGACATTGGCGCTGAGGTAGAACGCGACGCTGTCGGATGGATCGCGGACGCGTACGCCACAGTCCATCACCTGAGCGGTGTTCTTCATCGTCTGGCAGCCGAGAATCTCTTTCGGTCTTGCCATGGCCCGCGCTTTGGTGGCGAAATCGCGGTACGGCATGCCAGGGGTAAAGCCGCGATACGTGAACGCGGCAGCGCCGGGCTTGGGGGTGGCGGAAGCCATTGCACCCGGCGCAGGGGGTGGGGCCGGCCGGGCCGGGGGGGG
>DASZCG010000159.1:0-4839 GCA_035943355.1 Gemmatimonadales bacterium | reverse complement strand
CTCGCCCGCCGGCTGCCGACGATCCTCCCGAGGATGAGCCTCGATGAGGCGCTCGAGACCACCAAGATTCATTCCGTTGCCGGCACGCTGCCGCTGGGAGAGTCGCTCGTTGCGCGGCGGCCATTTCGCGCGCCGCATCACACCATCTCGGATGCCGGACTCATCGGCGGTGGGTCCTACCCGCGGCCCGGCGAGGTCAGCCTGGCGCATGGTGGTGTACTCTTTCTGGACGAGCTCCCCGAATTCCGGAAGAACGTGCTCGAGGTGCTGCGCCAGCCGATGGAAGATGGCGTCGTGACGATCGCGCGGGCGGCGATGAGCCTGTCCTACCCGGCGCGCTTCATGCTGGCCGCGGCGATGAACCCGTGCCCCTGCGGCTGGTTCGGCGATCCACACCACACCTGCGCCTGCGGGATACTCGTGGTGCAGCGCTACCTCGCGAGGGTGTCGGGGCCGCTGCTCGATCGCATCGACATTCATCTGGATGTGCCGGCGGTGAAATACAAGGCCCTCACCAGCGAAAGCGGTGGGGAATCGAGTGAAGCGATGCGCGAGCGTGTGGACCGCGCGCGGGTATTGCAACGCGAGCGCTTCGCCAACCGGCCGGGGATCTATGCCAACGCGCACATGGCGCCGCGCGACATTCGCGCGCATTGCCACGTCTCGGACGGCGCTGATGCGTTGCTCAAGACGGCGATCACCCGGTTGGGATTGTCGGCGCGCGCCTACCATCGGATTCTCAAGATCGCCCGCACGATCGCCGATCTCGACGCAGCCTCGTCGCTGGAGCCCAAGCATGTGAGCGAGGCCATTCAGTATCGCAGCCTGGACCGGCGTGGAGTCGCTTAAACGGCGGCGCTGCGGGTCCCCGTCAGCTCCTGAACGGCCTTGGTGATCTGCTGCGGCTGACCGACCACAACGAGCACATCGCCCGCCTCGAGCTTGAAGTCGGCCTCCGGCGTGGCCAGATCGCTGTCGCCGCGCCGCACCGCGAGAATCAGCGCGCCCGTCTTGGATCGCAGCTGCGTCTCGGCGATCGTCTGACCCGCGGCGCGTGAATTGTCGTCGAGTACGATCCGCTCGACCTGCATTTGCGGGATCGCGCGGAACGTCCCGGTCAGCGTGAAACGCGGCTGCTCGCCGGGCGGTGGACGCAAGGCCTGGTAGTGCGACGCCCGGATTTCGTTCACCAGTCTGCTGATCTCATCGCGCGGCACGTTGTACTGCGCCAGCACCCGCGCAAAGATCTCGATCGACGTCTCGAACTCCTCGGGGATGACCACGTCGGCGCCCAGTCGCGTGAGCTCCGGGATCTCGACCACATAGCGGGTGCGGGTGATGATGTACAGCTTGGGGTTCAGCTCACGCGCGATGCGCACCATGCGTCGCGTCGCGGCGGGATCGGAGATCGCGATCACCAGCATACGCGCGCGCTCGATCCCGAGCGGCCGCAGAATCTCTTCCCTGGTCGCATCCCCGTAGAATGCCAGCTCCCCGGCGGCGCGCGCCTTACGCACGGTTTGCGCGTTCAATTCGACGATCAGGTACGGCGCGTTGATTGATCGAAGCGCAGCAGCGAGGTTGCGGCCGTTCAGGCCGTACCCGGCAATGACGACATGATCGGTGACGGGATCCTGCACCGGCGCGAAGCCGCGCGGCCGGAATCCCGGCAGGAGGCGATCGAGCGGCACCACCTTCTCGAGCGCATCGAACAGCGCGGGCCCGCCATGCATCAGAAACGGCGTCACCAGCATCGTGATCACCGCAACACCCAGGAATTGCTGGTACAGAAGCTCCGGGAGCAGTCCCGCGACGCGGCCTTCCTTCGCCAATACGAACGAGAACTCACCGATCTGAGAGACCGCGACGCCCGCCAGCAGCGCCACACGGCCGGAGTAGCCCATCAGGGCGGGGCCGACCGCGGCTGACAGGGTTTTGCCGCCCATGATCACCGCGACAGCGATCAGGGTAGTGCCGATGTAGGAGCGGATCGTATCGAGCTGGACCAGCATGCCGACGGCGACGAAAAACAACGAGATGAAGATGTCGCGGAACGGCATCAATTCGGCGAGCGCTTGATTGCCGTAGTCGGATTCGGAGATGATCAGGCCGGCGAGGAAGGCGCCGAGCGCGAGTGACGCCCCGGCCGCCGCCGTGCCCAGCGCCGTCAATGTTCCGATGAGAATGACGGCGATGAGGAACAGCTCGCGGCTGCGCGTCTTGAGGATCGCGGATAGGGCGCGGGGCACGATCGTGCGGGCGGCGAGCACCACGCCTGCCACCACGAGCGCGGCCTTGCCGAGTGCGACGAGCAGTCCCATCACCCCGCCTTCCGCCTTCCCCGCCAGAAACGGCAGCACGAGCATGATGGGCACGACGCACAGGTCCTGAAAGATCAACACGGCCGTCGCCAAGCGGCCGTGCGGCGCGTCGATCTCGCTCGTGTCTGTCAGCACCTTGAGGACGATCGCCGTGCTCGACAGCGCAATCAGGAATCCGAGGAAGAGCGCGACGCGCCAGTTTCCCAGAAAGGCGAGGCCGGCGCCCAGCGTCGCAAGGACGGTGAAGCCCATCTGCGACAAACCACTCGCGAGGATCTGCCCCCCCATCTCCTTGAGACGGCTGAGCGAGAACTCGATGCCGATTGTAAAGAGCAGCAGGATCACGCCAACTTCGGCGAGCCCTTCGACGTCGTGCGGATCGGAGACGAGGCCCAGCGCGTTGGGGCCGAGCAGGATGCCGGCGACGATGAAGCCGGGCAGCGCGGGAAGCTTGAAGCGATAGAAGACCAGCACCACCAGCAGCGATCCGGAAAAGATGACGGCGAGGTCGCGCAGGATGTGGAGCTGTTCCATGGTGGCCTAAAGCTAGACGGACCCGTAGCTTTGGCCACCGTGCGCGACTGGCTGCAGAACCGTGTCGGCCTGAGTCCCGCGATGCAGACGCACCTGCTGGTCACGATCATCGTGATCGCGGGGCTCTGGGTGCTGGAGCGGGTCGTGCTCGCCGTCGTGTACCGGCGGTTCACGGACCCCTGGACGCGCTACCGCTGGCGCAAGAGCGTCACCTATCTCTTCCTCGCGATCGCCGTGTTGGTCATCGGTCGCGAATGGCTCGAAGGCTTCAAATCCCTCGCGACATTCCTCGGTCTCGTCTCCGCCGGGATCGCGATCTCGCTCAAAGATCCCCTCGCGAATCTCGCGGGCTGGGCGTTCATCGTGTGGAGCCGGCCGTTCGAGGTGGGTGATCGCGTCGAGATCGGCAAGCACAAGGGCGACGTCATCGACGTGCATCTGTTCATGTTCACGTTGAACGAGATCGGCGCGTGGGTCGATGCGGATCAAAGCACCGGTCGTATCGTCCACGTTCCCAACCAGCAGGTCTTCACCGAAGCGGTGGCGAACTACGACAAGGGCTTCAAGTACATCTGGAATGAGGTGCCGGTACTGGTGACGTATGAGAGCAACTGGAAGAGGGCGAAGGAAATTCTCACGACGATCGCATTCAAGCATGCCGAGCACCTCACGGCCGAGGCGGAACGCGACCTCCTGGCTGCCTCGCAGCAGTTCCTCATCAATTACAAGAAGCTGACGCCGATCGTGTATACCAACACCACGGGCTCAGGCATTCTCATGACGATTCGCTATTTGATCGAGCCGCGCCGGCGCCGCGGCACGGTCTCGGCCATTTGGGACGACATTCTGACCGAGTTCGGCAATTCCAAGGATATCGATCTCGCCTACCACACCGTTCGGGGGTTCAGCAATCCGATCGAAGGAAAGATCGTCGGCACGCCCGACCCGTCGGCTTAGCGCAGCGCCGTGCCGTGCTCGACCACGGCGTTTACGAGGAGATCGAAGTCTTCACGCCGGCTGCGGTGATTTGTGATGGCGACCCGAATGGCGAACGTGCCATTGAGCATCGTCTGTGAGGGAATCGCCAGCCCGCTCTCCTGGATGCGCAACAGGATTTCCTGGTTGATCTCGTTGAGCCGCTCGTCCGACGTGCCCGGCACCGTGTAACGGAAGCAGACCACGTTGAGCGGCGCGGGCGCCAGGAGCTCGAGCCGCGGGTGCTTGGTCACGAGCCCCGCCAGGTAGTGTGCCTGGCGCACGTTCTGGTGAATCAGTTGTGCGAAGGCGTTTAGCCCGTGCGTCTTGAACGACATCCAGACCTTCAAGGCGCGAAAGCCTCGCGAGAGCTGTACGCCGCGCTCGGCGAAGGGAAACCCACCCGCCGCGATGCCGCGATCGAACGACGCGAGGTAGGCGGGCGTCACGTTGAACGTGGCACGATGCGCCTTTTGATCGCGCACCAGCGTGCACCCGGCCTCATACGGCATGTACAGCCACTTGTGCAGGTCGAACGCGACGGAATCCGCCTGCTCGAGGCCGGCGACGAGCGGGCGCAGATCGGGCGCCAGCGCCGCGAGCGCGCCAAAGGCGCCGTCGACGTGGAACCACAGTCCCTCATCGCGCGCGATCTTTGCCAGGGCGCGTAAGTCGTCCGTCGCACCGGTGTTGACGGTCCCCGCGTTGCCCACGATGCAGATCGGCCGCCGCCCCTCGGCTTTGTCGGCCGCGAGCGTTTCGCGGAGCGCCTTCAAATCGATCGTGTAGTCGGCAGAGACCGGGATGCTGCGCAGCGCGTCATGCCCGAGGCCGAGCAGCTCGACCGCCTTCCGCACCGACGAATGGGTTTCCGTAGAGGCATAGACCGCGAGCGGCGGTGCTCCGCCGTTCTGCAAGCCCCGTTCGCGGACATCGAACCCCGCGCGCGCGTTCCGCGCCACCGCGAGGCCCACCAGGTTGGCCATCGAGCCGCCGGAGACCAGTAGCC
>DASZCG010000158.1:0-3743 GCA_035943355.1 Gemmatimonadales bacterium | reverse complement strand
CGCGTTCGTTCCCGCCGTGCTCGGTGCGCAGCAAGACACGACGTTCTCTACCGCCAGCGAAGCCAAGCTCGACAGTTTGTACGGCCCGCTCGTTTATCTGATGAAAGCCGACGAGCGCGGCCGCTACGGTGGCCTCACGGTCGAAGGGAAGCGGGCCTTCCTGCGGCAGTTCTGGAGGCGCCGGGACCCGACTACCGACACGCCGCGCAACGAGGCCATGGAGAGCTTCTACAGCCGCGTGGTGGTTGTCAATCGCATGTTCCGTGAGGGCGGCGCGGCCGAGATCCCCGGCTGGCGCACCGATCGCGGTCGGATCTACGTCACGTACGGACCGCCAGATGCCGTGCTGAGCCGGCCGCAGCCGGCCGCAACCAATCCGTATGAAGTGTGGCGCTACGAGCACAAGAAGCAGCGGAAGTTCATCTTCCTCGATCTGACGCGCTTCGGCAACTACGCGCTCATCTGGACGGACGAGCTCCTCGAGAGCAGCCGTCCCGACTGGTATCTGCTACTCGGTCCTGTGGCCGTCGAAGACGCGATGCACTTCTGAGCTCCGCGCGGCCGGCGCAGGCTGATCCAATGACAACGCCAGGACCACCATCGCCCAGATCGCCGTTCCCACGGCCACGTGGGCGACCTGTAAGCCAGTGGGCAGGCCGAGCAGCACGATCCCCCCGCCGATGCTCACTTGCAGAGCGACCAATCCGACCACGATGAAGGCCGCGCGGCCGCCTGTGCGCCATGCCCACATTGCCGCGACGATCGCGAGCGAGTACGCGAGCAAGCGGTGGATCCACTGGATCACCGCCAGCGGGCCCGCCGTGATCCAGATCTGGCCATTGCACAGCGGGAACCCGTGGCACGCGGCGGCGGCGCCGAGATTCGCGGTGAGTGCGCCGAGCAGTACGGTCGTCAAGCTGAGTGTGAGGAGCGATACCGATTGGCGGCTGCGGACCGGCGCTGCACCGACGGCGATCACCAGGAGCGTCGCGAGCAACAGCATTGCCGTGCCGAGATGCAGAATCACGGTCCATGCCGGCAGCTCGAGCTTCACCGTGATTGCACCGAGCAGGATCTGCAGGACGAGCAACGTCACTGCGACAAGCGGTGCCTTAGGTGTTCTAACCCCGGGCGACAGCCCGGGGTTGACGAACCGCCGCTCGCGCGCCAGCCACCAACCATACGCCGCCAACGCCACCACCAACACCGAGACCAGCGCCGCCACCAGCCGGTGACTCCATTCGATCACAGTCCCGATGTCGTCGAGCGGTGGAAACAGGTGGCCGTTGCACAACGGCCAGTGATCGCCGCATCCCAGGCCGGAGCCGGTGATGCGCACGATGCCACCGAGGATGATGAGGAGATAGGTGCAGAGCGCTGCGGACCATGCGAGTCTGGTAAAGCGTCGCGTCATAGGCGCCGAAATCTAATCGCGCGTCGTATATTGCGTTCCCATGTCCGTACCCTTGATGCCTGCCGACCGGTGGGGCGAGCGGTTGGTCCGGCGGCTCGGCCTGTGGAGCGCGGTGGCGGTGCTCGTCGGCTCCACCATCGGCAGCGGCATCTTCCGCACACCGGCCAGCGTCGCGCAAAAGATCGACGACGTGCCGCTGTTCGTGCTGGCGTGGGTCGTCGGTGCTGTCGTGGTCCTGTGCGGCGCGCTCACGTATTCCGAGCTCGCGGCAGCCTTCCCGCGCTCGGGCGGGGTCTACGTGTTCGTGCGCGAGTCGTTCGGCCCGCTGCCGGCGTTTCTGTTTGCCTGGGCCGAGCTCTGGATCATTCGGCCCGGCGCCTTCGGTGCCATCGGCATCACCGCATCGGCGTACACGCTCCGCACGCTCGGCATCGATCCCGCGGCCGTTGCCGCGGTGGTCGGGCCGATCGAGATTCGCGCCGAGCAGCTGCTGGGCGCGGGTTTTATCCTGCTGGTCGGCACGGTCAATTACTTCGGCATCCACCGCGGTGCGATTTTGCAGAATCTGAGCACGGTCTTCAAAGTCGGCGCGCTCGCGCTGCTCGTGCTGGTGGGGTTCGCGCTGGGGAAGCCGACCGAGACCATCCCGGGCGGCATCTTCGCGCAGCGGGCATCGGTCGGCCTGTCGCCGTTCCTGCTCGCCATGGTCGCGATCCTCTGGGCCTACGACGGATGGGCCGACCTGGCATTCGTCGGCGGCGAGGTAAAGGATCCACAAAAGACGCTGCCGCGCGCGTTGCTCATAGGGACCTCAATCGTCGTCGTGTTGTACCTCGCGGCGAATCTCGTGTATCTAAATCTCATTCCGATTCAGCAAATGAAGCACGCGGAGCTGGTGGCGGCCGATGAGGCGCGGCTGGTGATCGGGCCGGCCGGTGTAGTGGTCGTCTCGGCAGCGATCGCCGTGAGTACATTCGGCACATTGAATGGCTCGATGATGACGGCGCCGCGTATCTTTTTCGCCGCCGCGGAGGACCGGCAGTTCCCCGCGGCGATCGCGCGCGTCCATCCGCGCACCCATGCGCCCACGGGAGCCATCGTGCTGATGACCGTCATGGGCATGATCTTCATCCTGGTGCGCACATTCACTGCGCTCGCCGATCAGTTCATCATCGGCATCTGGCCGTTCTACGCCCTCGCGGTCGCCGGCGTCTTCGTGCTGCGGCGCACGCGGCCGGGCCTCGAGCGCCCCTACAAGACGTGGGGCTATCCGATTGTGCCGCTTGTGTTTCTCGCGGGCGCGCTCTTTCTGCTCGGCAACTACCTCGTGTCGGAGACCGGCGCCTTCGCCGTCGACATCGGCATCATTCTCACCGGCATTCCGGCGTACATGATTTGGCGGAGCGTGCAGCGGTCGGCGGCGCCGCCCCCGCCGGCCATTTCCGCGCACCAATAACGCACAGAGGGCGCGGTCTCCCGCGCCCTCTGGTGTTGCCCGTCTTGTCCGTCTTGCCCGTCTTGCCCGTCTCGCCCGTCTCGCCCGTCTCGCCCGTCGTTACCAATTGAGCATGTAGCGCACGCCGAGCTGCATCCGCCAGACATCGGCAGTCGTCACGGCTTTTTGGAACGTCTTCGAGATGAGCTTCGCGTTGGGCGCGTTCCCAATCGTGGCGAGCCGGTAGAGCGAGGCCCCGTTCGCGTCCACGCCCGCGGAGGAGAGCGGACGGTTCGTAATCACGATCGACGAGACGCCCCACTCATGGTTGAGCCAGTTCGTGAAGTTGAGCATGTCGAGCCGGATCTGCAGGGCGTGCGGCGAGCCGGCGATCGCGCGGCCGACGTCCTGCGAAAAGCTGAGGTCGGCGCGGTAGACGATGGGCCGGACGATCGCGTTGCGCTGCGCGTACTCACCCCGATGCGCTCTGAGGTAGCTGTCTTGATGGATGTATGCGTCCCACGCCGCCGCCTGCTGAGCCGGTGTGAAAACTTGCGTGTTGACACCAGTTCCCACAGTCAATGTGGCAAAATTCATTTCGCCCGTGTTGCGCGGGATGTAAATCAGGTCGTTGGTGGCGCCATCGCCGTTCATGTCGTTGCTGAAGATGTAGCTGTCGGTGCCGGCGCTGCGGCCGTCCCAGTACAGCCCCAAACTCGTCGGTCCCACCTTGAAAAAGTCGCGGCTGTACGTGACCGCCGCGAACACGCGCGGGCCCGGATTAAACTGCGAGTAGGCCGCGATCGGATTGTTCGGGTCGTTCGCAATGAAGTTGCCTGTCCACGAGCCAGACGCGATCGAACCGGCGTCGACCGTGTTCTTGCTGACGCCGTA
>DASZCG010000157.1:0-11664 GCA_035943355.1 Gemmatimonadales bacterium | reverse complement strand
GGTCAGTACACGCCACCCGCGTATAGGCCGTAGTTGCCTGCGGGTGCGCCCCCCGTCGAGTTGACGCCACCCGCGGAATAGAACGACTGCCGCCGGGTGTCCATCTCCTGATACGGCACCGGCCAGTAGAGCGCCGTGCCTTCTGGTAAGTCACCCCAGCCGCGGCCGGCGAAATACCACATGCCATAGCCGGTGTACATCGTCTCCATCCGGTACTCCCACTTCATTGCATCCCACAGATTGCCGCACTTGGAGGCGCGGTACGGCGTAGCCGCCGCCGGATCCGGCACGCGCGGAACGCACGCGCCCGCGCCCGGCACAGGTGCAATCGTGTCGGTGAGGACACCAGCCAGCTGGGGCAGCCCGCCGTTCGTGAAACGCGAACTATCGATCCGCGCCGTGGCCGCCGCGAAGTTGCCCGTGCGGATGTACCCCTCGGCGGCGAGCAGGCGGATTTCCGCTCGCGTCATGATCGGATAATTGCCGATGCGTCCGGCGACGAAGAACGCCCGCGAGCGGTAGAAGTCATACATCGAGATCTGCAGCGGCTGGCCCGGCTGATCCTCGCCCGACTGCCGATTCCGCACGTACGGGAATCCCGTAAACGTCCGGTAATTGGGCCGCAAAGTGTCCGCATTCTGGGCACCGCGCGTCGCGCCCTGCGGGAAGCGCTTATCGTCGGTCACCACCAGGAACGGCGCGCGGTTCGCCGGCGTCAAGGCGAGCCACGCGTCGTAGCCACCCGACTTGTCCGCCATGGCCATGTAGAACTGCGACATCTGATGCCAGTTGGCGGGGCCGGTCGCATAGGCCTGCACCGGCCAGATGACGTCCCAGCCTGCGGTCGGGTTCATCGCGATGTTGAAGTCCGCCGTGATGCCGGCGTTGGCATCGGCAATGATCGCATTCCAATCGGCTGCGGCGCGGTCGGCCGGCGTACGTGCGACACTCGCGCGGAACCGTGCCTTGTAGGAATGGATGAAGCGGAAGTAGGCCGTCGTGTCGAGCGCCTGGCCGCTGATCCAGGTTGACGGGAGCGGGAACAGGGCGGAATTGGCGCGCGCGATGACGATCGCGGAGTCGAGCATGACGTAGGCCTGCGCGATGACGGCCTTGTAGTCCGATAGCGGTTGAATGGCCTGCGGATCGTCGGTCTCGCTCACCAGGGAGGCGGAGTCGTACGCGAGCGCCAGGTTGCCGTACGCCACACCCTGCACAAACCGCGCGAAGGAGCGAGCCCGCGCATCCTGACCCGGGCTGCCCAGCGTGCCGATCTTGTTCATCGCCGCGATCCCGATCGTCGCCATACGGGCCGCGCGCTCCAGCACCACGAAATCGCGATAATTGCCGGCATCGCCGGTGCTGTTGCGGGTGTTCTCGATCGGCGTGCGGGGAATGGCACCGCGGGGGCCCATGGCGAAGTTGGCCAGGGCCGAGGTGTTTTCCATTCCCATCACCTGGAGCTGCGTCTGCAGGTCGTCGTTGGAGCCACCGAGCGTCGCGTTCTGGACCTGCGCATAGGTCGACCCGATGAACGCCTCGATGTCGGACGGCCGCGACAGCGCGCGGTTGCGGTCGGGGTCGTTGACGTTCTCGACCACGAGCGCATCCTTGCACGCCACGAGGCCGATCACGAGGAAGGTGCCCGCTACAAACCGAAACTTGGACATCGTTTGCTCCTCCACAGAAAAAGGGGCACGTCCTCCCCGCCGTGCGACTCACGCGCACGGCGGGGAGAACCGGATTAGAACGTCGAGCTCAGTCCAACCGTGAATGTGCGGAGGTTCGGGAACGTGAACGCGTCTACGGCATTGATTGCCGCCGAGCCCGCCCCGTTCAGCTGCGTGCCTCCCGACAACCCGACTTCTGGGTCGAACCCGCGATAGCCCGTGATCGTGAACAGGTTGCGGCCCACGAGGCTGATGTCCCAGTCACCCGTCCGAGCAATCGGACCGACGTGATAGGAGACGAGCAACTCGCGGAGCTTTGCGTAACTCCCATCTTCGACCGTGTAACTGTTGGGCGCCAATTGATCGTAGAAGCCGCCGATTCCGGTAAAGCCGTCCACGGGCGAAGTGCGCCAGTAGTACCCAATCGGCTTCGCATCCTGGACCGTCTTGCCGGCTTGGTCCACGTCATGCGACAGGAAGTCGAGGTGCGCCCAGTGAAACCCCTGGTCCCAGACCTTTTGACCGATCGCCGCATCGACCAGCGCGTACAGGCTCAGCCGCTTGTAGCGGAAGTCCTGCGTGACGCCGAAGCGGAAGTCGGGCAGCGCGTTCCCCAGCGCCACGTTGAGCGCCTGACGCTGGCTATTCCGCAGCAGGATCGGAGCACCCCAATTGATCACGGAAATGCCCCACGGCGTCACGTTCGGGTCGTTCGTGGGATTGGAGATCGACGTCTCCCAGAGATTGTCGGTAATCCCCATGCCGGGGTTGTTGCCCTTCCCGACCCATACCAGGAATCCTTCGCTGTTCTGTTGGAACGACGACCCTGCCCCACCGCAATCGGCCGCGAACGGCGCGGGCAGCTCGGCGCAGCTCGTGATGAAGCGGTGGCCGTAGAACGTGCCCAGCCGCTCCCCAACCTTGGCCTGGAAGATGGACCCCGTGCCTTGCAGATCGGCGCCGAAGAAGAACGGCGGCACGTCGAGCGCCGTCACGATCGACCGGTTGCGATCGTAGATGAAGCGGGCCGACCACTGCATGTCGCGGTGCTGCAACAGCGGGATATTGAGCGACATCTCCCACGTCTTGTTCGTGAGCTCGCCGGCATTCTGCCACTGCCGCTGGAACCCGGTCGACGCCGATACCGGCACGGGCAGGATCTGATCCTCGATCTTCGCGTGCGAGTACGTGACGTTCAACGCGTAGCGATTCATCAGCTCGAGATCGGCGCCAACCTCGGTCTCCTTGTGCAACTCCGGTCGGAGCTTGCTGTTGCCGAGGGTCACCAGGGAGAGCAGCCCGCCCGTGCCGACGCTGAACGTCTCGTACTGCGCAGCGAAGGGCGGCGACCCGCCCGCGGTGCCATAGGAGGCGTGGAGCTTCAGCTCCGTGATGTCGGGAATCGACCACCACGGCTCCTGGGCAACGCGCCAGGCCAGTGAGGCGCGGCCGAACGTGGCCCAGCGGTTGTCCGGACCAAACAGCGAGCTGCCGTCCCGGCGGATCAAGGCGTCGACGATGTAACGGCTCTTGTAATCGAGCCCAGCTCCGGCGAATAGTCCGATCTGGCGGATGCGCTGTTGATTCTCGGTCGTCGCGCGCGTGCTCTGCAGCGTGTTACCGAGATCCGCCACGCCCTGCACGGACAGCTGCGAGCCGTTCGCGTTCAACGTGTCGAAATCCCGCTGCTCGAAGAGATAGCGCAGGCTGTAGCGCGTGTGCAGGTCAGGACCGAAGTCCTTCCTGAACGCCGCGTTCACGCTGCCGTTGATCGCCTCACGATTCGCCGTGCCGTAGAGGATCGAGCCGAGGTTCGCTGTGCTCGCGGAGGTCGTGCGGAAGCCCTTGTCGTTGATCTGCGAGCCGGCGCCGCGGCGCAGGTCGTAGCTGAAGTTCGCGTCGAGATTGAACCAGTTCGCGGGCGAATACGTCGCCGTCACGCCGGCGATGAAGCGGTTGGTCACATCGAGACGCTTGGTCTGATAGAGCGTGGACAGCGGATTCTGGTTCTGCGAGCCGCCGCCCTGCAGGTTCGGACGGATGTACAGCCGGCCGAGCGTGTCGGCCTCCAGGATGTTCGAGATCGCCGGCACGCGCGTGAGGCGGAAGAACGCGTTGCCGCCCTCCTCCTGGTTGATGCCGTCCTGCGTGCTGCGCGTGTACGCCGTCCGGAACGCGAGGTTCCAGTCGGCCCCGACTCCCTGATCGATGTTGAGACGGAAGGCATTCCGCGTGAAGCCATTGAGGTAGCGGATCGCGCCTTCTTCATGCCGGTTGGACGCGCTCGCGAAGAACCGCGTCTGGGTGCCGAAGCGGCCGGTCAAGTCGACCGAGTTTTCGAGGAACGGCTTCGGCGTGACGAGCTGGTTGACCGCGTTGTATCCCGTCGTCGGCCACGGCTGCACCTGGAACCGCTGGCGCAGTGGCTGTCCCGAAATTGTCGAACCCGGATCGATCGGAAAGCCCTTCGGATTGAGCGAGAAGTCACCGGGCGCATTGTTGATGCGGGCTGCTTCCGTGGCCCAATCGAACGTGCGCGCGCAGAACGGCAGCCCGGTAATCGCTTCGCAGAACTGCGTGCCGGTTTCATCCGTCGCCAGCGCGGTGAACCGGGCGAGGCCGAAGTCCCGCTCGATGTCGCTCATGCCCGCTTCACTGCGCAGGCCGAACTTCACACCCTCGAGGCTGCGGCGCGCCGATTTCGTCGTGATGTTGATGACGCCGTTGCCGGCGCGCGCGCCGTACAGCGAGGCCCCGGCGGCGCCCTTGACCACCTCCACGCTCTCGATGTCCTGCGGATTGAGATCGGGCAAGCCGCCGTTGATGATCACGCCGTCGACGATGTACAGCGGATCCTGGCCGCGGCCGGCCGCGTTGATCGACGTCGGTCCGCGCAGCAGCACGGCCGGCTGCGCACCGGGGCGACCGCTCGCGCTCACGATGTTGGCGCCGGGGACTTTCCCCTGCAGCTGCGTCAGCGGATTCGATGCGGGCACCGGCATCTGCGCCGCGTCAATGCGCGTTACCGTGAACGGCACTTTCACCGCTTCGGTCGCTTCCTGCGTGCCGGTGACGACCACCGCTTCGAGGAGATTGACGTCGTAGGAGAGCACGAGGTCCACGGCTTGCTCGCCCGACGTCAGCGTGATCGCCTTGCTGTTGGGCTTGAAGCCGATGGCCCGCACGCGCAGCACGATCGGCTGCCCGCGCACCCGCGCTCCCGGAACAAGCACGGTGTACTGACCCGTTGCGTTGGTCAGCACGCCCATCCGGAGCTCTTCGACGAGCACGTTCGCGCCGGCTACCGGTTCACCTCGGTCGGAGGTGATGGTGCCGCGAATCACCGCATCCTGCGCCAGAGCCGTACGCGGCATGGCCACGAGCAGCGCCAGCGCCGCAGTCCCGGCGAAGAAAACGCCACGACAATTCTGGAGCATGGAAACACCCTCACGAGAAACGGGAATAGGAGTGGCAGCAAACGAAAGGCGCGCGGTTTCCCTGACGGGAAACCGCCCGCTAACGGCGGGGCGGTCTTGACTAGCGAGCGTGACGGTCATGCCGCTCGGGCTCAGGTGACGGCCTGGGGAACCCAGGAGGCTTTTTGGGCCTCACTCGGTTATACGACGCGACGCATAATCCTGTCAAGGCCTGTTTGTCCGGGTTGCATACCGGCAGGCGGGGCCTATCATCTATTAACCCGGGTCCAGGACCGGCTCGTGGCTCGTGTACCCTACATTCTGCTCGTAGCCGTCGTGGTTGGCTTGGCAGCCGCCTTGTCTTCCCCCCTGCCGGCCCAATCCCGCGCGCTGCTTCCCAGCGGCGGGATCATTGGCAGGGTCATCGACCAGCAATCTCAGCTTCCGCTCGGGGGGGCGATGGTCAGCCTGCTCGGTACACCCCTGCAGTTGGCGACCGATAGTGGCGGCCGGTTCACCCAGGCGGGCCTCCGCCCTGGTACCTATCTGATCGAGGTTCGCGCCATCGGTTATGGTCTGAACTCCTGGATCCTGAAGCTGAAAGACGGGGAAGTGGTCGATTACACTTTTGCAATCGCGCCGCTCGGCGTTGACCTCGAGCCCGTGACCGTCGAGGCTCGTCCGGCATACGCGCAACGCCGCCTGCAGGAATTCGAGCAACGGCGTCATAGCGGGAGAGGCGTGTTTATTACGGAAGAGCAGATCAAGACCAGCCATGCCGCGACGATGGCCGACCTGCTGCGGGCCGTTCCGGGCGTCCGCCTGAATTGCCGCTCGGGCAACTGCACCGCGCAAATGACGCGTGGTGCACGAGGCATATGCGCCGCCGATTGGGTCCTCGACGGCCTGCCCGCCACGATGTCGTCGACGCCGGCCCTCCCGGTCGTCGGCATCGTTGGCATCGAGATCTACCGCAGTCCCGGTGAAGCACCCGCCGAGTTCCTCAAAGCGGACTCCCAGTGTGGAGTCATCGCCATCTGGACCAAGTCGGGCCCCTGACCCTCGACCGTTCCACGTCGCGTCGCGCGCGCATCGCGATCATCGTCCCGGGCATGCTGCTCGGGACCGTCCTCGCATCCCCCCCCCCCGCGCGCCGCAGCAGCGGGACGCGCTGGCCGCCCGCTCCAAGGGCGCCGCGACGGCGCCGGTCACCGTGTACGAGATGGCGGACTTTCAATGCCCGGCGTGCCGCGGTTTCACGATGAACGTCATGCCGGCGATCGAACAACAATTCATCCAGCGCGGCAAAGTGCGCTGGGTGTTCATCAATCTGCCGCTCGTCAGCATTCATCCCAACGCGATGGCGGCCGCCGAAGTCGCGATGTGCGCCTCGCGGCAGGGGCGTTTCTGGGAGACACACGACGCGCTGTACCTGTTGCAAGACGACTGGGCCGGCCTGCCGCAGCCGCGCGTGAAGCTCATCGCGCTTGCGGAGCGCGCCGGCGTCGACCGTAAGAAGCTGATCGCCTGTATCGACAGCGGGACCGCGCGCACGGAGGTGCAGCAGGATGCCCAGCGCGCCATGCTCTCGGGCGCCCACGCGACCCCTTCCTTTTATATCGAAGGCGGGCTGATGCAGGGCGCGCCGCCCACGCCCGATCCCATGGTCAAGGTTCTCGACTCGATCTATGCAGTACGTAGCCGCGCGAATCAGTGAGCGCGTCCCGGCCTTCCTTGCTGTACCGCTTGAGCGTGCATATGGCGACCCGCGCCGCGCCGCTGATCGCACGATTCGACAAGAAGGTGGCGCGCGGGCTCGACGGGCGGCGCGGGTTGGCCGCCCGTCTCGCGGCATGGGCGGCATCACAGCGCGATGTGCAACGCCCGCTGGTGTGGATGCACGCGCCTTCGGTAGGTGAGGGATTGCAGGCGAAGCCGGTCCTGGAAACCCTGCGCGCGGAGCATCCCGACTGGCAGCTCGCCTTTACATTTTTTTCGCCGTCGGCGGAGCGTCTCGCGAAGAATTTGCCGGTCGACGTCGCCGACTACCTCCCGCTCGACCGTCTGTCCGACGTGAACGCCGTGCTCGATGCGCTGCAGCCGACGGCGCTCGTTTTCAGCAAGCTCGACGTCTGGCCGGAGCTGACGCTCGCCGCCGCCGGCCGCGGCGTCAAGCTCGGGCTCATTTCCGCGACGGTCGCGCCCGACAGCTCGCGGCTGCGCTGGCCGGCGCGGACGTGGGGCGCCAGCGCGTACGCCGCGCTCGATCGGATCGGCGCGATCAGCGAAGACGATGGACGGCGGCTCGAGCTGTTGGGCGCGCGGCCCGAGGCGATCGCCGTCACGGGCGACACACGCTACGACAGCGTGGCGGAGCGCGCCGCGCGCATCGATCGAAAACGCGAGCCGCTGGCGCGGCTCGCCAGGTCGGGCAATGCGCCCGACGCGTTCACCATCGTCGCGGGCTCCACGTGGCCCAGCGATGAAGCGGTCATTCTTCCGGCCTTCGCCGACCTGCTGGTGCAGCTGCCCACCGCCCGCTTGCTGCTGGCGCCGCACGAACCGCATCCCGATCACCTCGCGGGGATCGCCGAGCGGCTGCGTCATCTCAAGCTGCCACGCCCCGTGCGCCTGTCGCAGCTCGAGCATGCCAAGCCCGGTCCCGTGATCGTGGTAGACCGCGTTGGCGTTCTGGCAGACCTCTACGCGCTGGGAGAAACGGCATTCGTCGGCGGTGGGTACCATCGCGCCGGGCTCCATTCCGTCCTCGAGCCGGCGGTGTTCGGTGTGCCCATCATGTTCGGCCCGCACTGGCGGATGAGCCGCGACGCCGCCCTGCTGCTCGACCACGGAGGGGCCGTCGCGTTGCCCGCCGACGGCCGTCACCCGCTCCACTCGCAGTGGCTCGTCTGGCATCACGATCCCGCCGCCCGGCGCAAGGCCGGGACTGCGGCGCTGGAAATGGTCGAAGCGGGGCGCGGCGCATCCGAGCGCACGACGGCGCTCGTCCGGGGTCTCGTCGAAAGTTGAGGCGTCTTCTTCTGCTTGTGGTCGTCGCCGCCTGCGGGCGCGCGGCGCCACTCTCCGAATCAGCCTGGCACGACGCAGCCGGCTACCGCTGGCGATCTCTTGATGTCAGGGGGGGCGGCCGCACCGGAACCGCTGGATTCACGCTGCTCGAGCCCGCGCGGACCGGCGTCACGTTCACCAACACCGTCAGCGAGTCCTCGCTCGTACACAATCGCCAGCTCGCGCAGGGCGCCGGCGTTTGCCTCGCTGATGTCGATGGAGACGGGCGGCCCGACATCTTCCTCGCTCGCACCGAAGGGCCGAACGCGCTCTATCGCAACCTCGGCAACTGGAAGTTCGAGGATATCACAACGCAGGCCGGTGTCGCTGCGCCGGATCGGGTGTCCACCGGATGCGCGTTCGCCGATGTCGATGGGGATGGCGATGCTGATCTCGTCCTCACATCGCTCGGCGGACCCAACGCCATCTTCGTGAACGACGGGAAGGGCCATTTCAGCGAGCAGCGGCGAGGTTTGACCGACGTCGCCGGGAGCATGTCGATCGCGGTCGCCGACGTCGATGGAGACGGCGACCTCGATCTCTACATCGTGAACAACAAGGCCTACACCGCACTCGATCGCATGGCGCCGTCCGAGCGGGCGTTCAATCGGGTGACCCGCCAACTGGGGCCCAACCGTTATGAGGTACTGCCGGCCTATCGCCGGGATTACAAGCTCGTGGACCGCGCGGACTTGGGCGGCATCAGTTTGGCTCAGCGCGCCGATCCCGACTTCGTCTATCTGAACGACGGCACCGGGCACTTTGTCCGCGAGCCGATGGCCAGGAGCCCGCGTTTCGTGGATGAAACGGGCGCTCCATTGCGGGAGGAACGCGAGGACTTCGGACTCGCCGCGGTGTTCGCCGATCTCAACGGCGACGGCGCGCCGGAGCTGTATGTCGCCAACGACTTCGAAGATCCCGATCAGCTGTGGATGAACGACGGACACGGACGATTCCGTCTCGCGCCATGGTATGCACTGCGCAGCACCAGCAACTCCGGCATGGCGGTCGCCCTTGGCGACGTGAATCGCGACGGCTACCCCGACCTTTTCGAAGTGGATATGCTGAGCCTGGACACGCACCGGCTCAAGACTCAGGTGCCGACCCACACGGCCGTCGCCAAGCTGCCCGGTATCGGTGACGATCGCCCCCAAATGCAGCGCAACACGCTGCAATTGAACCGTGGCGACGGCACATTCGCAGAACTCGCGCGCTTTGCGGGCGTCGGCCGCTCGGGGTGGTCGTGGTCCGCGACCTTTCTCGACGTCGACCTCGACGGGTGGGAAGATCTCCTCATCGGGACCGGTCACGTCTGGGACGTGATGGACGGTGATGCGCAGCAACGCCTCCGCAGCCGGATCGGACTGATTGACTGGCGCCACATGTTGTTCGAGTTCCCACCCTTGCCGTTGCCGAACGTCGCATTTCGGAATCGCGGCGATCTCACGTTCGAGGATGCGAGCAAGACCTGGCATTTCGACATCGGCAATGACATCTCGCACGGGATGGCGTTGGCGGATCTCGACGGTGATGGCGACCTCGACGTCGTGATCAATCGCCTGGACCAGCCGGCTGCCGTGCTGCGCAATGACGCGACTGCCCCGCGCATCTCGGTTCGCCTGCGCGGCACGGCGCCGAATACTGGCGGACTAGGCAGCCGCGTGGTTGTGCGCGGTGGTGCCGTGCCAATGCAGTCGCGCGAGATGATCGGCGGCGGGCTGTATCTCTCGAGCTCGGACGCGAGTCTCACGTTTGCGACCGGCAGTGCGACCCACGTGAAGATCGAAGTCGAGTGGCGCGACGGCGCGCGGAGCGAGATCGACAGTGCCACACCCAATCGTGAGTACGAGATCGCTGAGCCTGACACCACGCACGCGGCACGCCGCACGCCGCACGTAGTCCCGACGCCGATTTTCGAAGACGCCAGCAGTGAGCTGGCCGGCCATCAGCACGTCGATCCGCATTTCGATGACTACGCACGTCAGCCCCTGCTCCCGAACGCGTTCAGCCAACTCGGGCCGGGCGTCGCCTGGGAGGATGCGGACGGTGACGGCCGAGAGGATCTATTCGTCGGCACCGGACGCTCGGGGAGGCTCGCGTACTTTCATAACGCGAACGGTCAGTTGCGACCCAGCGGCGTGCGTTTTCCACCCGCCCCCGGTGACCTCACCACACTGGTCGGCTGGCCGGACGGTCATGGCGGACGGCAGCTGCTCGCCGGCGTCGCGGCGTACGAAATTGCGACGAACCGGGAGGCGCGGGCCACCCCTAGTGTCGTTGCATACTCTCCGAGCACGGGCGTGGTGACACCGATGATCGACGGCGACACGGCCAGCGTCGGGCCACTGGCGGTGGCCGACTATGACGGAGATGGCGACCTCGACCTCTTCGTGGGCGCCCGCATCTTCCCCGCCGGATACCCACTTTCTCCGTCATCGCGGTTGTATCGCAACGACGGCGGCCGCTTCACCCTCGATTCCGCAAATACTCGGGTGTTTGCTGGTCTGGGGATGGTGTCGTCCGCGATATTCTCCGACATCGACGGCGACGGCGATCCGGATCTGCTCCTTGCCGTCGAATGGGGGGGGATTCGCGTGTTTCGCAACGATGGCGGACACTTCGTTGCCGTGACTATCCCCGGTCTGTCGGAGTGGTACACCCGGTGGAACGGTCTCGCCACGGGCGACCTCGACGGCGACGGCCGACTGGACATCGTCGCGACGAGCTGGGGGCGAAACACCGATTATCGGGTGTCGCCCGATAATCCGCTGCTCCTCTACGTCGGCTTCTTCGCCGGCGGTGGACGACCCGACTTTCTGGTGGCGCAAAACGATCCGCGCATCCACGGCGTCGCGCCGCTCACGAGCTTCGATCGTCTCAACTCGACGCTACCGGCTGTCGCGATGCGGTTGGGCTCATACAGCGCATACGCGGATGCGACCATCGACCAGGTGCTCGGCCCGCTCGCACCGACGGCCACCAGACTGGGCGCGACCACGCTGGACCACATGGTGTTCCTGAACCGCGGCAACCGGTTCGACGCGCATCCGCTTCCCGACGCTGCGCAACTGGCGCCGGCATTCTACGTCGGAATCGCCGATTTCAATGGCGATGGCAAGGAAGACCTGTTGCTGACGCAGAATTTCTTTCAGACCGATGTCGAGACGCCCCGCTACGACGCGGGGCGTAGCTTGCTGCTCCTGGGCGATGGAGCGGGGGCATTGCTGCCCCTCAGTGGGCAAGTGTCCGGACTGATGGTGTATGGCGAGCAGCGCGGCGCGGCATATGCCGATTACGACGGCGATGGACGGCTCGACATCGCGGTCAGCGAAAACGGCGCCCCGACGAAGTTGTTTCACAACATCGGCGCGACGCCGGGATTGGGGGTGCACATCGCCGGGCCGCCCGGGAATCCGTCGGGCATCGGCGCGCAGTTGCGGCTCCGCTATGGGGATCGCGCCGGGCCGGTCCGCGAGATTCAGGCAGGTTCCGGGTACTGGTCGCAGAAC
>DASZCG010000156.1:0-27599 GCA_035943355.1 Gemmatimonadales bacterium | reverse complement strand
GTCCGCCGGATGCTCCCACGACACGGGAGCAATCTGGGTGAGGATCTTACGCGGACGTGCCGCGGGCAGTGAGGCGTCGGTCATTTATGTCTCCAGCAATGGGTTCCAACACATACGCGCTGTGAAACAACGTGTTTCGCGTGGTCTTTGTAGGGGCGCAGCATGCTGCGCCCCTACCTGACGTCATGCATCGCTGTCCCTATCAATCATCCGCCAGTGCCTGATCCAAATCGGCAATCAGGTCCTCCACGTCCTCGATCCCCACAGACAACCGTACCAAGCTGTCCGTGAGCCCCATGCGGCGCCGCATCTCAGGAGGTACGCTGGCGTGCGTCATGGAGGCGGGATGTCCAATCAGGCTTTCCACGCCCCCGAGCGATTCGGCGAGCGCGAAGATCCGCGTGCGCTCCACGAAGCGGCGGGCGAATGCGGTGTCGCCCACGTCGATGCTGAGCATGCCGCCGAAGCCCTTCATCTGGCGCGATGCCAGGTCGTGTTGGGGATGGGAGCGCAAGCCGGGATAGTAGATACGCTGAACTCTGGGGTGCTGCTCGAGCCATTCGGCGATGCGGCGGCCGTTGGCATCGTGCTGGCGCATTCGCAGCGCCAGCGTCTTGGTGCCCCGCAGCGCGAGCCAGCAGTCGAACGGTCCGGGAACCGCACCCGACGAGTTCTGGATGAAGCCGAGCCGCTCGGCGATGTCGTCGCGGCTCGTGACGAGCATGCCGCCCACCATGTCGGAGTGGCCGTTCAGATATTTGGTGGTGGAGTGCAGCACGATATCGGCGCCGAATTCGAGCGGCTGCTGGAAGTAGGGCGTGGCGAACGTGCTGTCCACGACGAACAGCGCGCGGGCTTTGTGCGCGATCTCGCCAGTCGCGGCGAGGTCGCACAGGCGCATCATGGGATTGGTCGGCGTCTCGGCGTAGATGAGCTTGGTGGTGGGAGTCACCGCGGCAGCCACCGCCTTGGTGTCGCCCCCGTCCACGAACGTGAACGTCAGACCCATGCGCGCCCAGATATGCGTCATCTGTCGGTGCGACCCGCCGTACACGTTTTCGCCGCTCACCACGTGATCGCCGGCGGACAGCAGCTTCATCACGGCGTCGAGCGCCGCCAATCCGGATCCAAACGCGAACCCGTGATGGCCGCCTTCGAGTGCGGCGACGTTGCGCTCGAGCGCTTCGCGCGTCGGATTGCGGGTGCGCGCATACTCGTAGCCTTTGTTGCGGCCGAGTCCGTCCTGGATGTACGTGGACGTTTGGTAGATGGGAGTCATGACCGCGCCACTTAGGGGATCACCTAGGTATCCCGCATGCACCGCGCGCGTCGCGAAGCGTCTCGCGAGGTCATGCTCGGCAATGCGCGTCATGGTCGGAACGTAAGGGCGGCTATCGCCAGGGGCAAGCGACCTATACTTTGGGGCCGCGATGCCAAACTTCTCCGGAATGCGCTGCCTGGTCGTCGACGATGAGCCGCGGCTGCGCCGCGTGCTCGTGCGGTTACTGGAAGGTGAAGGCTTTGCGTGTGCCGAAGCGGGTTCCGGCGTCGAAGCGCTGACCGAGCTCGAGCGCACCCCCGTACCACTGGTGATTTCGGACCTGCGGATGCCCGAGATGGACGGCGTCACGCTGCTGCGCGAGATCATCGGGCGCTGGCCGGACACGGCCGTGATCGTGGTGACCGCGGTTGCCGAAGTCGAAAGCGCGGTCGCCTGCCTGCAGATGGGCGCGCTGGACTACGTCGCCAAGCCGTTCCATCTGGACGAAGTGCGCGCGCGCGTGTCGCAGGCGCTCGATAAGCGGCGGCTGTTGATCGAAAACCGCAGCTATCAAAAGAACCTCGAAGAGCGCGTCGAAGCGCAGGCGCGCCGCATCGAAGAGCTGTTCCTGGAAGGCGTCCACGCGCTGGTGTACGCGCTCGAGGCGAAAGACGCGTACACGCGCGGCCATTCCATGCGCGTGGCGAACTATTCCATCGAGATCGCTCGCGCGTTGGGGCTCGAGACGGACCTCGTCGATACGATCGCGCTCGGCGCCGAGCTGCACGACGTGGGCAAAATCGGCGTCAGCGAGAGTGTCCTGCACAAGGCCGGCAAGCTCACCGACGCCGAGTACCGTCACATCATGGAGCATACGGTGATCGGCGCGCGCATTCTCGGCCCATTGATGCGCGATGCTCCCGGCGCGCTGTCGATTGTGCGCTCGCATCACGAGCGCCTCGACGGCAGCGGGTTTCCGGACGGCCTGAAGGGCGACCTGATTCCCTTCGAGGCGCGGCTCGTCAGCGTCGCCGATGCGTTCGACGCGATGACGAGCGTCCGTCCCTACCGGCCGTCGCTGTCGGTGACACACGCGATGCGCGAGCTGGAGGAGGGCAAGGGCATCCAGTTCGACCCGCAGATCGTGGATGCGTTCCTGCGCGCCTTCGCCGAGGGTACCGCCTTGCCGATTCCCACCCCGCAGCTGCAGCCGCTGCGCCTGCCCACCCGCGTCATGGAAGCCCGTCGGGCCTGACCCGATTCATTAAATTGAGCGTCCCATGTCCGACACACTGATGGTGAGCGTGTCGGGGGTTCGAGGTCTGGTGGGGAAAGATCTCACCCCTGAAGTGGTGGCCCGGTGGGCCGCCGCGTTTGGCGTCTGGGCGAGCGACCGACGGGCAGGACGGGCGGGATCAATCGTCGTGGGCCGGGACGCCAGAACCTCCGGCCCGATGTTCGCGAGTGCAACCGCGGCAGGCCTCAATTCGGTCGGTTGCGACGTGATCGACGTGGGACTAGTTGCCACACCAACGGTGCAACTCGCTGTCGAATACCATCACGCTGCGGGTGGCATTATGCTGACCGCCAGCCACAATCCCATTGAATGGAATGCCCTTAAGTTCGTGGGGCCCGATGGCATCTTTCTTGATAGTGGAGCGGGCACGCGGGTACGCGAATTGGCGGCGGGGACTTCCCTGCCACGAGCCAACTATAACGCGATCGGCGGTGTGGAGGCGGACTCCGACGCGATATCCCGCCATCTCGCCGCCGTGCTCGCGCTTCGCGGAGTGGACGTTCGGGCGATCAAGCGGCGCCGGTTTCGCGTGGCGCTCGATACGGTCCGCGGCGCCGGCGGCGCGGTGATGCCGGAGCTGCTCGAGCGGCTGGGCTGCCGGGTGACGGCGATCAATCTGGAAACGGACGGACTGTTTCCGCGCCCGCCCGAGCCGGTGCCCGAGAATCTGAAGGCGCTGAGCGCGCTCGTGCGGCGTGCGAAAGCGGATGTGGGAATAGCCGTCGATCCTGATGTCGATCGACTCGCGATAGTCGATGAGCACGGCAAACCGATCGGTGAGGATTACACGCTCGCGTTTGCGATTCGCGCGGTCCTCGGGAAACGTGCAACGAGACACGGGAAACGTGTTGTCGTTTGCAACCTTTCGACGAGCCTGGTGGTTGCGGACGCCGCGAAAGACTGTGGAGCGAGGGTCATCCGGGCTCCCGTCGGCGAAGCGCACGTCGCGCGCAAGATCATCGAGCTGCAGGCGGCGATCGGCGGCGAAGGGAACGGCGGGGTGATGTATCCGGCGCTGCATGTCGGTCGCGATGCGCCGGTGGCTGGGGCGCTGTTGCTGGGGCTGCTGGCGCGCGAACGCGTAACGGTCAGTGAACTGGTCGCGCGCTCGCCGCGGTACACGATCGTGAAAGCGAAGGTCGAGCGGGGAGCGCGGCTCGACGCGGTGTACGACGGGTTACGAAAGACGTTTGCCGATGCGGAGATCGATACGCAGGACGGGCTCCGCCTCGCATGGCCGGATCGCTGGCTGCATGTCCGGCCGTCGGGGACAGAGCCCATCATCCGGTTGATCGCAGAAGCGCCGTCCGGCGTGGACGCGGAAAAACTGATTGACGAAGGGCGGCGGTTATGTGCGGCATCGTAGGATATACCGGGAAGCGAACGGCGGCCCCCGTCGTCCTCGAGGGCCTGAAGCGCCTCGAGTATCGCGGTTACGACTCGGCGGGACTCGCCGTGGTGAACGGAGGACTGGAGATCTTCCGCGCGCCGGGAAGGATCGCCGTGCTCGAACGGGAGCTCGGCACCAATCTGCCCGAAGGCACGACCGCGATCGCACACACGCGCTGGGCCACGCACGGGGCGCCCAATACGATCAACGCCCACCCACATGCCGATTGCGGCGGCACGCTCGCCCTGGTACACAACGGCATCATCGAAAACGCCGGTGTGCTGCGGCAGGCGTTGACCAAGCGCGGCCATGTCTTCCGCTCGCAAACCGACACCGAAGTGCTCTCCCATCTCATCGAAGAGACACACACCAAGGGCATGTCGCTCGTCGACGCGACCGTCGCAGCGCTGCGCCAGGTGGAAGGCGCGTACGGCATCGCGGTGATTTCGAGCCGCGAGCCCGATACCATCGTCGCCGCCCGGCGTGGATCGCCGCTGCTCGTGGCCATCGGCAACGGGGAGAATTTTGTCGCCTCCGATGCGTCGGCCGTGCTGTCGCACACGCGCTCGGTGGTGTACCTGGACGACGGCGAGATCGCGGAAGTGAAGCCGACCGAGTACCGCATCACCGATCTGGCCGCGACGGAGAAAGAGAAGACGGTCACGCAGGTCGAGTGGGACCTCGCCACGATCGAACGCGGCGGCTTCGCCCACTTCATGCTCAAGGAGATCATGGAGCAGCCCGAGAGCGTGCGGAATACGCTGCGCGGTCGCCTGCTCGAGGAAGAGGGCACGGTCCGCTTCGGCGGTTTGAACATCAGCGATGACGAGCTGCTCAAGGTGCAGCGCATCGTGATCACCGCCTGCGGCACGTCGTGGCATTCGGCGCTGATCGGCGAATACATGATGGAGGAACTGGCGCGCATTCCCACGGAAGTCGAATACGCGTCGGAATTTCGCTACCGCAACCCGATCGTGGACGAGCGCACGCTGGTCATCGGCATTTCGCAGTCCGGCGAAACGGCGGACACGCTGGCGGCGCTGCGCGAGGCCAAGCGCCGGGGCGCGCGGACGCTCGGCCTGGTCAACGTCGTCGGCAGCACGATCGCGCGCGAAGTGGACGGGGGCATCTACCTCCACGCCGGACCAGAAATCGGCGTGGCCAGCACCAAGGCCTTCACGAGTCAAATCGTGGCGCTCGCGCTGCTCACGCTGAAGATGGGCCGGCTGCGCGCGCTGTCGATCCTGCAGGGGAGGGAAGTGGTTCGCGCGCTCGCCAAGCTCCCGGAGCTGGTGAGTCGCGTGCTGGCCAAGACAACGCAAGTGGAGCAGATCGCCGACCGGCTGGTGCGCGCCCAGAACGTGCTCTACCTGGGCCGCGGCTACAACTTCCCCGTCGCGCTCGAAGGGGCGCTCAAGCTCAAGGAAATCTCCTACATCCACGCCGAAGGGTATCCGGCGGCGGAAATGAAGCACGGGCCGATCGCGCTCATCGATGACTTGATGCCGGTCGTGTTCATCGCGCCGAAAGACGGCGTGCATCAAAAGGTCGTGAGCAACATCGAGGAAGTGAAAGCGCGGGGCGGCCGAGTCATCGCCATCGTCACGGAAGGCGATACGGCGCTCGATGAGCTGGCGGACTATCGCATCGAGATCCCCGAGACAATGGATCTGCTTACGCCGGTGTTGAGCGTGGTGCCGCTGCAGCTGCTGGCGTACTTTATCGCCGTGCGTCGGGGCTGTAATGTCGATCAACCGAGGAATCTGGCCAAGAGCGTCACGGTCGAGTGAGAGTCGTAGTCCAGAGAGTCTCGCGCGCCGAGGTTCGCGTCGCAGGCCGGGTCACCGGACGTATCGGGCCCGGCTTTCTCGTGCTCGCCGGTTTTGCGCCCGGTGACACGGACGCGACGGCGGAGTGGATGGCGGACAAGATCCTCGGCCTGCGGGTGTTCGGCGACGCGGAGGGAAAGATGAATCGCGATCTCGCGGCGGTGGGCGGGGGCGTGCTCGTCGTCTCGCAGTTCACCCTCTACGGCGATGCCAGCAAAGGCCGCCGGCCGAGCTTTATCGACGCGGCGCCGCCGAACGTGGCGATTCCGCTCTACGAGCAGTTCATCGCACTCCTCAAGCAGAAATCGGCCGGCACGGTACCGATCGAGACCGGAGAATTCGGCGCGATGATGGACGTCGAGCTGGTAAACGACGGTCCTGTGACGCTGTTGCTGGAGCGCTAGCGGGCCGCGGGTACCGCGACGATTGCGATCCGATCGCCCTGAGGGCTCACCGCGAGACGCGTCACGTTCGTGAGACCCGCGGCGGCGAAATCCGCCACCGCTTCCCACACGTCGCTGCGCCGCGGATTCAGCTGATACAATGTCGTTCCGCTGGCAGTCAGCACGATTCCATCCGGCGTCCAGGCGAAGAACTCGGCGCCTGACGGCGGCTTCACGAGTATCGTCACGCGATGCGTGCGGACATCGAGCTCCTCAAGCCGGGGACCGGCGACCGAGTCGCGCTGCAGGAAGCTGACCGACGACCGGCCCGGGATTCGCTGCAACGATCGGCCGACGTCCGTGGCCACCACCTCACCGCGCCGGCCTGGGGAGGAGGCGTCGGCGATCCGCAGCGTCGCGGGTGAACCGAGGACGTACAGGACCACCGTGTGCGCATCGACCCACGCGTGATAGCCGGCCGGTTTGATCGAATCGAGTACGACCCGGGGCCGTGATCCGTCGAGGTCGAACGCCCACAGGCGCTGTGTCGAGTCGGCCTCGACGCGAACCACCGAGAAGCCTGTGCCGTCCGGCAGCGGAGTCGGCGAGTACTCGCTCTCGCGCGTCGCGGTGACCCGGACGCTCATGTGCTTGTCGATGTCGTAGCGGTAGATGTCCGCCTGGCTGTCACGGATCGACGTATAGAGGAAAGCGCGACCGTCTGCGAGGAAAAACGGCTGGTTGTCGTAACCCGGCCTGGCGGTGACGTTGACCGGCTGGCCGACGGTGAGACGGCCCTGCGCGACGCGCAGGTCGGCCAGATAGACGTCGGTCGCAGCTGGCGGGGCGGCGGGGGCGGCGGGGGCGACGGGGGCGGCGGCGACCTGCAGCGTGAACAATGCGATCCAGGGCACACCCAAACTTACCGCGAGCTATCTTTTTCGCGTGCCGCCCGACGCCGCCACCCAACCGATCGTCCTGGCATCCGGCTCCCCACGCCGCAAGCAGCTCCTCGAAATGCTGCGCATTCCGTTTCGCGTCATCGCCCCCGACGTGGACGAGCAGGTGCTGCCTGGCGAGAAGCCGGACGCCTACGTCACGAGGCTGTCGCGGGCGAAAGCGGAGGCGGTCGTGCGGCGCGCCCCCGGTGAACTGATTCTGGCCGCCGATACGACAGTCGTCCTCGGCGGCACGATCTTCGAGAAACCGACCTCGCCGGCGAACGCCGTCGCGATGCTGGAGCAGCTCCAGGGGCAGACCCACGAGGTGTTGACCGCCGTGGCCGTGACGGAAAACGGCCGGCTCGAACAGGCCCTCGACGTCTCGCGCGTGACCTTCCGGCCCAACGATCGGCACACCCTCGAGGAATACGTCGCGACGGGTGAGCCGCTCGACAAGGCGGGCGCGTACGCGATTCAAGGCCTCGGCGCACCGCTCATCGAGCGGGTCGAAGGCGACTTCTTTGGGGTGATGGGGCTACCGCTGCGACTGGCCCTGGATCTCCTGGCGCGGTTCGGCCGGCCTTACCGTTTTACGCGGTAAACCGGGACCTTGTTGGTTTTCCCTTTGACCTGAATCGGGTCGAGCGCCTCTACGGCGGGCTTCTGCTTTAGCTGCTGGTACAGGGGCTCTGAGATCAGGATCTCGTTCGGCCCCGCCTTGCCGCAGAGACGATAGGCGGTGTTCACGGCGTCGCCGATGACGGTGTATTCGAGCCGGCGGTCGGAGCCGATGTTCCCGGCGAATACCTCGCCGAAGTTGATGGCGATCCCGATCTGGACCTCCGTGCGACCCTGCTCGCTCCACTTGCGGTTCAACTTTTCCAGCTCGGTAAGCTGCGCGAGGGCGCATTGCACGGCGCGGTCGGCGTCGTCTGCGTGGGCGATGGGGGCGCCCCACAGCGCCATGATCGCGTCGCCCATGAACTTGTCCAGCGTGCCGCTGTGCTCGAACACCTTGTCCACCATCTCGGTGAAGTATTCGGTCAGTAACCGGGCGATATCGTCCGGGCTCATCGTCTCGGACATCGGCGTGAAGCCGCGAATGTCCGAGAAGAAGACGACCACCGGCCGCTTCTCGCTCGGCAATCGACCCCCGTCCTGCTGCTGCGCGATCACCTGCGCGATGTTGGGCGAGAAGTAGCGCTCGAAGTTCGAGCGCACCAGCGCCTCGCGCCGGATGCGCTCGGACAATTGCGAATTCTCGATGGCCACAGCAGTGAGACCGCCGAACGCGATCAGGAACTCGAGGTCCTCATCGGCGAATGAGTGGGTGGCCGTGAGGTTGTCGACGTACAGGATGCCGAGGACTTTCGAATCGGAGCCCATGAGTGGTGTGCACATCGCGCTGCGCACGCTCTGGATCAGAATCGACTTCCCTTTGAACCGCTCATCCGCGGCGGCGTTGTCGGACAGAATCGCCACGCGCTCCTCGACCGCCTTGCGCGCGATCGACTGCGGCACGTGCTTGGCGGCGCTGGCATCGCCGGTCCGGCTCTTGGAGATGCGCGGCACCAGCTCGTCGGATTTGCCGTCGAGCAGCAGGATGGACACGCGGTCCACGTTCATGATCTGAAACGTGAAATCGACGACTTTGTCGAGCAGCCGGTCGAGCTCTTGCTGCTTGGAGAGCTCCTTGGAGACCTCGAGCAGGAGCGACAGCTTCTTCTCCCGCCGTTCTTCCAGATTGTCGGCTTTGACCTTGAGATGAGAGGAGCCCTGCGGCTCGTCGATGACGATCGCCGGGACGCCGCCCGATATGCTCACGGGCATTTGGCGCACGATCGTTCCGGCCACGACACCACCCTTGCCGGGTCTGGGACTCGTGAATTCCGCGGGGGCAGGAACGACCTGAGGGCGGGCTATCGGCGCGGTCACTTCTTTGACGCGAAACGCCACCTTCCCGAACGTCACGACGTCGTTCGCGCCCGCTTCGGCCTCGGTGACTTTGGCACCGTTCAGGAACGTGCCGTTGGACGACCCGAGATCGGTGACCCGGACGCCGCTTTCCGTGAGAACGATTTCGGCGTGACGCCGCGAGATGGTCGGGTCGTAGATCGGGACGTCGCTCGTTACGGCTCGGCCCACCACCAGCTTGCGGCCGAGCTGCAGGTCGATCGACTGGTCACCGGAGGTGCTCAACAGTTTGAACACAGGATCGCAATATAGAGGCGGGAAGGGCCTAATCTCCAGCTTTTGCGAGCGCGAGCGCGCGTAAGACCGCTTGTGCCTTGGCCTCCGTCTCGGCGAACTCGCGTGCCGGATTGGAATCGGCGACGATGCCGGCGCCGGCCTGGACGATGACGCGATCCTTGAGGACGAGCGCTGCGCGGATCGCGATGCAGGTGTCCATGCTCGCCGCGCCCCAGCCGACGTATCCGACGGCGCCGGCGTACGGTCCGCGGCGCTCCGGCTCCAGCTCGTCGATGATCTCCATGGCGCGCACCTTGGGCGCGCCGCTCACGGTGCCCGCGGGGAAGCACGCGCGGAACACGTCGAGCGCGTCGTGACCGGGGCTGAGGGTGCCGCGCACCTCGCTCACGAGATGCTGCACGTGCGAGTAGCGTTCGATCTCGAGCGAGCTGGTGACGTGCACGGATCCGTACTGCGCAACGCGCCCGATGTCATTGCGCCCCAGATCCACGAGCATGCGGTGTTCGGCGAGCTCTTTCTCATCGGCGCGCAGCGACTCGGTGAGCCCGGCATCCTCCTCCGGCGTGGCGCCGCGCGGGCGCGTGCCCGCGATCGGCCGCACCGTGACTTCGTCGCCTTCCACGCGCACCAGCACCTCCGGTGAGCTGCCGACGAACGTCACATCGTCGAGCATCAGATGGAAGAGATACGGCGCCGGGTTCAACGCGCGGAGATAGCGGTACAGGCGCAGCGGATCGATCGGCCCGTGAACGACCTGGCGGCGGGACAACACGGCCTGAAAGACATCGCCGGCCGCGATGTACTCTCTGATCTTTTCGACGTCGCGCTCGAATGCGGCGCGCGGGTAGCGCGAGTCGGCGCGCGGCGCGCGCCCGTCGCTCTGCAGGGGCAGCGGCGTCAGGTGGTGGCTCGCGCCGAGCCGGGCGATCAGGGTCTCGATCCGCTCCTGCGCGCCGTCGTACAACCGCAGCCGTTGCGCGGTGGACGCGCCCGCCGGCACCTCGACATTCGCGACGACGATCGCGCGGCCGAACACGTTGTCGAGAATCACCAGCGAGTCGGCGATCATCACGACCGCGTCGGCTACGCCGAGCGTGTCCTCAGGCCCGCGCGACAGGCGCTCGATGCTGCGGACGAGATCGTAGCCCATGAATCCGACCGCGCCGCCGATGAAGCGCGGCAGCCCCGGTACCGACGCGCCCGGCAGGGCGCGCATGCGCTCGGCGAGATGCGTGATCGGATCGGCGGTTTCGCCCGCCGGCTCCCAGCGCGTGGCCGGCGTCCACCGCTCGACGCTGGTGCCGCGATAGCGCCACGCTTCCCGCGGCTCCGTGCCGAGGAAGGTGTACCGCGCCCAGCGCTCGCCGCCGACCAGCGATTCCAGAAGGAACGCGAACGGCGGGCGCGCAATCTTGGCGAATGCCGCGACGGGTGTATCGGCGTCGGTGACGACTTCGCGCAGCACCGGCACCATGCCGCCGCGCTTCGATCGCTCCAGGAATGCGTCGCGTGGGTCCATACCCTAGATTTCGCGGCGATGCGCCGGTCCGCTGCGCTCCTGCTCCTGATACTGCCCGCCCGCGCCGCTGCGCAGGACTGGAACAGCGACTCGGCACTGGCGCTGGCGCGCCGCGCCATCGAGCGCCGCACGCGCGCCGCGGTCGACACTGCGTTGCGCGACTACAAAGCCCAGGCTCACGGGTTTCTCTTCTTCCTCGGACAGTTCGGCGAAGGGCTCACCGAGCCGCCCCGGCTTGTGAAAGCGGACCAGCTGGAGCTGGAAGTGTACTGGAAGGCGCCGCAGCTGAGCAAGCAGCGCATCATCGGCTGGCGCGATCGCACCGAGCTGCCCACCGACATCAACTACCACCGCGACCACCTCGGCATCGTGCAGAACAACTTTGGCCGCGCGATCCGGCTGGGTGAGGGCGACGAGGTGCGCGACGTGCCCCACCCCCTGGCGGCCGGCGGCACCGACCTCTACAACTTCGCGTTGGGCGACACGACCACCATCGTGCTGCCGCAGCGCGCGGTCCGCGTCGTGGCGCTGCAAGTGCGGCCCAAGAGCTTTGCCGCAGCCGCGATTGTCGGGACGCTGTTCCTGGACGCGGAAACCGCCGAGCTGGTGCGGATGGCGTTCAACTTCACCCCCGCCGCGTATCTGGATACATCGTTGGAAGACGTCAGCATCGTGCTGGACAACGCCCTGTGGGACGGCCGCTTCTGGCTCCCCTATCGCCAGGAGATCGAAATCCGCCGGCGCGCGACGTGGCTCGACATCGCGGCGCGCGGCATCATCCGCGGGCGCTGGGAGATCGACAACTACGTGTTCAACGTCGGGCTCGTGGACAGCTGGTTTGCCGGTGAGGAAATCAGCATCAGCCCCAAAGCCGAGCGCGACGCCTACCCATGGCCTGGTCCGCTGAGCGCTGCAATTCAGGACATCGCGGAGCCCGTGCGCCAGAACGATCTCGAACAGGTTCGCGCCGAAGTGAGCCGCATCGCGGGGCGGCGCGCGCTCACCGGGTTGAAACGGCAACGGCTCGGCACCCGGTCGCTGAGCGAGCTGATCCACGCGAACCGCGTGGAAGGGCTCGCGCTGGGAGCGGGATTCGTCTGGCGCGCGCCGGGCGATGGGTTCGAGCTCCGGGGACTCGGCAGTTACGGGTTTGCCGACGGGGCGGGCAAGGGGATGCTCGCCATTAGCTCGGCGGACGGGTTCGAGCTCGCCGGATTTCGCGAGGTGCGCGACATCGCGGACGCGCCGGTGATCGCGCCGCTCGTGAATTCGATTTCCTCGCAGGAGTTCGGCGACGATTACGGCGATTACTACCGCGCCACCGGTGGGCGCGTCAGTTACCGCACCGGAATCGGCGGTCGGGGCGAAGTGCGATTCACCGTGACGGGCGAGCGGGTCGAGTCGCAGTCGATTCACGCCACACCCGCGAGCGGTACCTACCGGCCCAACCCGGCGATTCTGGACGGCGACTATTACTACGGAACGGTGACGCTGCGACGGCGCAGTGAAGGGTTCGCGGTGCGCCGCGACCTGGCCGCGGAAGTCACGCTCGAAGCGGGAAAGGGCGACAGCACGGCGCAGTATGCCCGGCTCAGCGCGTCGGGGCACGTGCTCTTGCCGGTCGGCAGCAACCATGTGCTGGTGCGTGGCGACGTCGGTGTCGCCACGGCCCACCTGCCGCCGCATCGCGCGTTCGTCATCGGCGGTCACGGGACACTGCTCGGTGACGAGTTTCGGGAGTGGGGCGGCCGGTCCGAGGCGCTCATTCACTGCGAGTGGCGCACGCCGGTGCCATTTCCGCGGGTGTCGGCAGGACCGGCGCGCACCCCCGGCACGATCACGCTGGCGCCCTACGTCGCCGCCGGATGGACCGGCGGCCAGATCGATGTAATTCCGACCCCCTGGGCTGTGACGCCCGGCACGCGCCTGACATTGGGCGTAGCTGCCGAGTGGTTGGGCGTGTTTCGCGTCGAAGCAGGCTATGGCGTCCAATCGCATAACGTCCGCGTCGCCTTCGATGTAACGCGCGATTTTTGGGACATTCTGTGAGCCGCGATACTGGACTGGAACGCCCGCACCCATAGCTTGGAGGAGCCTCATGGCAGTCACGGCGTTCCCCGACGAATGGCTGGCCCAATCGATGGAGGGCCTGATCACCCCCGAGCTCCTGCAGGAGCTGCGGGGGAAGGCCGACCCAGGCCGCACTCTCTGGGAGGTCATGGTTGCCGAACGGATCACGACCGACGCCGACGTCATCGACAAGCTGTCGCATCGCTTCCGGCTGAAAGTCGGCGACCTCACCAAGCTCGACCTGTCCCTCCGTGACGGTGTGCCGGAACAGCTCGCCCGCCGCTATCATGTCCTGCCGCTCCGTCTCACCGATTCGTTCCTCGAGGTCGGTACCGCTAATCCCTTCGATCTCGACGCTGAGAAGGCGCTGGCATTTGCCACGGCTCGCGAAATCCGGCTGTTTCTCGTCCCACCCTCCAAAATCAGCGAGAAGCTCGACGAGCTCTACAAGCCTGAGAAGCAGCTCGCCAAGCTGCTCGAGAGAATGGAGAGCTCCGCTGATCTCGTCCAGCTCGCGGAGAATGCGCTCCCCGCGGACTTGAACGTCTCCGAGGCGGACGCGAGCCAGAAGCCCGTCGTGCGTCTCGTCGACATGATCATCTCCGAGGGCATTCTCTCACGTGCCAGCGACATCCACGTAGAGCCGGAAGAGGGCGGCGTGGCGGTGCGCTACCGCATCGACGGTGTGCTGCGCCAGGTGATGAAGATTCCGCGCCAGGCCGGGCTGCCCCTGATTTCGCGCATCAAGATCATTTCGTCGCTGGATATTGCCGACCGGTTGCGGCCGCAGGACGGGCGCGCCCGGGTGGCGGTGAATGGCCAGCCGATCGATCTGCGCGTTTCGACCCTGCCGGCGCAGCTCGGCGAAAAAGTCGTGATCCGCATTCTCGACTCCCGCGCCACCGTCAAGTCGCTCGACTCCCTGGGCTTGAATCCCGGCGAAGCCGAGGCGATCAGGCGGTTGCTCGAGAACCACGAAGGCATCATGCTGGTCACCGGGCCGACCGGCTCCGGAAAAACGACGACGCTCTATTCGTGCATCAATCAGATCAAGAGCGAGGGCGTCAACATCGTCACGGTCGAAGACCCGGTCGAATACCGGATGCAGGGCATCGTGCAGGTGCAGGTGCAGGAGAAGGCGGGGCTCACGTTCGCCGCCGCGCTGCGCTCCATCCTGCGCCAGGACCCGAACGTCGTGCTCGTCGGCGAGATCCGCGACAAGGAAACGGCGCAGATCGCCGTGCAGGCCTCGCTCACCGGCCACCTGGTCCTCTCCACGCTGCACACCAACGACGCCAGCAATGCCGTCACGCGGCTCGTCGATATCGGGGTCGAGCCGTACAAGATCGCGGCGTCGCTGCGCGGCGTGGTGGCGCAGCGGCTGATGCGCAAGCTCTGCACCACCTGCAAGGAAGTCTGGATGGAGGCGCCGCCGGAGCGTTTGCGGCGCTGGATTCCCAAAGGCACGCCGCTGTATCGTGCCGCCGGTTGCCCCGACTGCGCGATGACAGGATATCGAGGCCGCTTCTCCATTCTCGAGATTCTTACGATGAGCGCCGAGCTGGAGCGCCACATCGCCGCAGGTGAGGCCGCGGACCGGATCGCCGGGGCGGCAAGGCGCAACGGGATGAAATCGCTGTGGGAATCCGGGCTCGCGCATGTGGCGCGCGGTGAATCCACCATCGAAGAGCTGACACGCGTCGTGGACATCCCTGCGGACGATGAACTCGCGCCCCCCGCCGCGCCGCCGCGGCCGGCCGCTCCGGCGCGGGCTGCGGGCACCGTGACGGAAGCCCCGCGGCGCTCCCCGGCCCCGGGGACGGCGACGATACCGGAGCCCGTTGCCGCGGTCGCGACGCATTTCGATCTGCTGGAAGAGACCGTCACGCCCACGCACCGCTCCGGCGCGCACGGCCAGCCGGTTTCGAAAGTTCTGCTCGTAGACGATGAAGACAGCCTGCGGAAGGTCATGCGCGATCTGCTCGAGCGCGACGGCTACGTGGTCGCCGAGGCCCGCGACGGTGTGCAGGCCCTCGACCAGGTCGATCGCGTCGGGCCGGACATCATCGTGCTCGATTTGAACCTGCCCGGGCTGGATGGCTACGGCGTCCTGTCCCACCTGCGTTCGCGTCCCGCGACGGCAAACATCCCCGTGATCGTGTTGACCGCGAAAGGCGACGAGGACAACGAAGTGCGCGTCTTCGAGCTCGGCGCCGACGATTTTCTCACCAAGCCATTCCGTGCCCGCGCCTTGACGGCGCGGCTCGAGGCCGTTCTCGGTCGCCGCCGCTGACTGCTGTTCGCGTCGCGTTTGTCGATACCTACGCCTTGCGTGGCGCCGGCGAGCGGCTGGAGGTGCTCGCGTTGCGGCGCGGCGCGAAGGGTCGCAACGTCGGCTCGTGGGAAACGATTCACGGCACTATCGAGACCGGTGAAACGCCGGTGCAGGCATCGCTGCGCGAATTGCGCGAAGAAACAGGCCTCGTTCCCGAAAAATTCTACAATCTCAGCCGCACTGAAGCGTTCTATCAGCATCGCCGCGACGAAATGGCGCTGATTCCGGTGTTCGCGGCATTCGTCCCGGGCAATGCGACGGTGCGCCTGTCGGATGAGCACGATCGCGCCGAGTGGTTGCGCCTGGCGGAGGCCGCGCTGCGCTTCGCCTGGCCCCGCGAGCGGAGAGCACTGGACGACATTTTGTCAATAGTGGGGGGTGGAGACGCGGGCTTGCTGGAAGATGTTCTGCGCGTAAGCTAGTAGCAGGTTCCCTTGTGAATCCATTCTATCATCGGATCTACCGCGTGGTCCGTCACATCCCCAAGGGACGGGTGGCGACGTACGGGATCATCGCGCGGTTGGCGGGGCGGCCCGGCGCCGCGCGCACCGTCGGTTGGGCGCTCTCCGCACTTCCCGAAGACAACGACGTCCCGTGGTGGCGCGTGATCAACGCGGCCGGCCGCATTTCGTTTTCCGGATCGGATCACTCCGCGGTGCTGCAGCGCGCGTTGCTGTTGCGCGAAGGCGTGCGGTTCGCGCCGGGCGGCGCCGTCAATCTCGGGACGTACGGCTGGCCCGCGGAGGCTTACGACACGGCGGTGGCTTCCCACAAGCGCGCCGCTTCGACGCGAAGATCGCGCAGGTTGAAAGGCTTGCGCACGTAGCGCACGCCGAGGCGCGTCAGCGTTTCTTCGGTCGTCGGACGCACGTCGCCCGTGGCGACGATGATGCGCTCCCGCAAGGCCGGCAATTTCGCCACCAATTCCTCCGCCAGCAGCACCCCGCGCTTTCCGGGCGCCATCGCGCGCGCATCGGTAATCACCAAATCGAAGCCGCCGCGCTGCGCCAGGTCGAGCGCGTGCTGCGGATCCCCCGCGACCTCGACGTCGTGCCCGTCGCGCGCGAACAACGCCTTGATGGTGCGCTGCACCGCCGGATCGCCGTCGACGAGCAGGATCGTCCGCTTGACGAAGTGCGTGCCCGCCGTGCTCCCCTCCGGTTGGGCCGCGGCGGGCGTCTTCGCTTGGGCCACGACGTCGGCCGGTGCGGGCGGCAAATCGACCCGGAACGCGGCGCCGCCGCTCGCCGGGGCAGGCTCGATGGTGATGTGCCCGCCGTGACTCTCGACGATGGAATACGTGATCGACAGCCCGAGGCCCGTGCCCTTGCCCGGCTCCTTGGTCGTGAAGAACGGCGTGAACACACTCTGCCGCACCTGCTCGGGAATGCCGGGTCCGGAGTCGGCGACGCGCAAATGGACCTGGCCGTCGAACCACGTGGACACGGTGATCTCGCGCGGCCGGTCCCGCGGATTCTCGGCGACGGCGTGCGCCGCATTGGTCACGAGGTTGAGCACCACCTGCTGCAGCCCGTGGCGGTCGCCGAGCACCTCGGGCAATGCGCCGCTGAGCGCCCGCGTAACCGTGATGTCGGTGAGCTTGTGGTCGTAGGCGGTGAGCGAGAGCGTTCGCCGGATGACGTCGTTGAGGTCGACCGGCGCGCGCTCGCCCGTGCCTTTGCGCGCGAATGTCAGCAGGTTGCGCACGATGCGTCCCGCGCGCTCCGCCTGCTCCTGAATGACCTGGAGGTGCCCGCGGTCCTTCTTGCCGAGCTCTTTCTGCTCGAGCAGGAACTCGGAGAGGCCCGCGATGGAAGTGAGCGGATTGTTCAGCTCGTGCGCCACACCCGAAACGAGCTGGCCGACGGCGGCGAGCTTTTCACTCTGGACGAGCTGCGTCTCGAGCGCCTGCTGCTCCGTGACGTCCTCCACCAGCACCACGACGCTCTGCTCCAAACCAGAGGCGATGTGTGCCGCATTCACGCGCACGGTGCGCTGCAGCCGCTCCGAGCGGGCGATCAGCGGCGCCGACCGCTCGCCCCGCCGCGTCCCCAACAACAGGTCCGACAGCGCCTGCGACTTGCCGGCTCCGAGCAGCGCGTCGCCCAGCGGCGTGCCCACCAGCGTGGAGACCGGAACGCCCAGCAGGCTCGCGAGCGAGCGGTTCGCCCGCCGTACGATGCCGTCGGTATCGACCACGGCAATGCCTTCACTCAGCGCATCGAACGCCGTCTCCCACTGGTCTTTGGCGCGCCGCACCATCTCGAAGAACCGCGCGTTGGCGATCACGACGGCGGCGTGCGTCGCCAGCGTCGAGAGCAGGCGCACGTCTTCGGGGACGAATTGACCCTCGCGGGGATCGGTGATGACGAGCGTGCCGATGACCGCGCCGTGCGAGCGCAGTGGCACCGCGGCAGCCGCCGCGGCATCGAATCCCTGCACGACCGAGGTGGGCTCGGGGCCCGAGTTGCGCACCAGCTCGAGGTGGTCGCGGCCGGTGGCGCGCGCCACCAGCCCGGCATCATCGGCCGCAATCTTGCGGCCGCGCAGGCCGGTCAACGTCCCCTCTGCGGCGGCAATCTGGATCGGATCCCCCGGCGCATCGCCCACGAGGGCGAGCAGGGCGCCCTGCGCGTCGAGGAATCGCACGGCGTAGCGCACGACCTGATCCACGATGCGGTCCAGCTCGAGCGAGTCGGACAGCACGTATGACAGCTCCTGCAGGGAAAACAGCTCGGAGAGCCGGCGATTGAGCTCCTCCGCGGCACGCCGGCGCTCCTGCTCGGACTGGATCAATCGCTCGCGCAGCCGCCACAACACCCCGCCCACGACCAGCACCACGACGAGCAGGGCGGTGAATAGCAGCGGGTGTGGTCGGATCAGGTCCATGGCCTTCTATATTCAACTATCGTTCTTGAGAATCAATCGTACGCATCACACTGTCATCACGGTCGCGCTCAGCCTGTTTGTCGCGGCCTGCGGCGCGGAGCCGCCGCCGGCGGTGTCGCGGGCGTGGCCCGTCATGGGCACGATGATGTCGGCCGCCGCGTGGGCGGCCGACACCACTCGCCTGGCCGGCGCGTTGACTGCGGCGCGCGACTCGGTCGATCGCATCGACTCCCTCATAACGCGTCACGCGCGCATTGCAGCGCTCGATTCGGTGCAGCGCGATCTCCTGCAGCGCACCGGCGTGACGGCCGCGTCCGCACGCCTGGCGTCAGGCTATGCGCTCGATCGTGCGGCGCGGGCGCTCGCGGGCGTCAGCGATAGCGCGCTGCTCGATCTCGGCGGCCAGTATTTGTGGATCGGGCCTCCGGGGCGGGTCACCCACCGTACGGTGGGCATTTCCGATCCCGACAATTCCCTGGTCGCGCTGGCAATGGTCGAGCTGCGCGGCGGCTCCATCCGGACGCAGCCGCAATCGCGTGAGGATCACGGGCGCGCTCGCTCGGTCACGGTGCTGGCACCCGACGCCCTCACCGCTCACGCCTGGTCTCTAGCGCTCTTTGCGCTGGGGTGCGACAGTGCGCTCGCCGTCGCGGCGAGTCTGGAGAAACAGATCGGTGTGGTGTGCGCGGATACGGCCGGAGTCCGCTGGACTCGAGATCTCGAGAAGCGTGTCAGGGTCCTGGGGGTGTCCCGGCCTGCGCGCGGGCCCTGACGCGCGCCCGCTCCTGATCGAGCAGCCGGATCGCATGACTCCAGCTGTCGTTCGTAACACCCTGATAACTCACGCCCATCTCCTCGCGCACGCTGGTCCCGGGCTCGAATAGATAGATCGCCGCCGCCTGCTGGCGCGCGTCGAGCTGATAGGAGCTCCAGGTCGGCGAGAGGGGCACGATCGCGACGGGACGAAACAGCCGGCCGCGGCTCGTGATGTTCAGGTCTTCCGGGTTGAACCGGGCCTGCGGCACGACGCCGAAAAATGTCACCATCACCAGCGTCGCCTTGTCGGTCGCGGCGCGGGTCGCCGCTTCCGCGATGTCGTTGTAGCGGCTTCGCACCAGCGCATGCAGCGAGCGATACGTGTCGGGCGCGAGCAGGCGGATGACTTGCTCGTCGAGCGGCAATACCTGCACCTCGATGGTGCCGGTCGAGAAGCGGATGACGATGTCGTCGCGGCGTAATGAACCATAGCCCGCGGGGACGGTATCCTGCGAGGCCAGGATGCACGTCGGCACGACGGCAAGAAACACGAGCATCGTGCCGACATGCCGACGTGCCGTCGTGCATTTCATTCCGACACCCTGATCAACCCGGCAATCGCCTCTCTCAACTCCACAATTCCCTCGCCGCTGACGGCGCTCGTCACTACTATCTGATCCTCCGGCAGGCCCAATTCGTCACGCAGCTCGCATTCCCGAGTGCGCCGGTGCGCCTGAGAGAGCTTATCGCTCTTGGTGAGCGCAGCGAGGACGTGCATTCCCCCCTCCACAAGTACGTCCTGCATGGCCCGGTCGTCAACCGAAGGGGGATGGCGGATGTCCAGCAGCCATACCACGCCGCGCAGGCGCTCGCGCACCAGCGCGTGTTTGAGCAGGCCGCGGAAGGCGGCGCGCTGCGCCTTGCCGGCGCGTGCATAGCCGTAGCCCGGCAAGTCGAGAAAGTACACGGAGCAGGGAGCACGGAGCCGTCTGCTCCCTGCTCCGTGCTCCGTGCTCAAATCCGGGACCAAAAACACGTTCAGCGCTCTGGTCTTGCCTGGAGTACCCGACGTTTTGGCGATCCGCCGCCCCACCAGCGCGTTGAGCAACGACGACTTACCGACGTTGGAGCGGCCGAGCATCGCGACTTCGGGGAGTGGGGGGTCGAGCAGCGCATCGGCTCGGGGGAATGAGCCGATGAATTTCGGATCCGTCAGGCTTCTTTCTTCTGGCGGGGACGCTCGGTCACGAGGAGCGGCGCGCGGCCCGACGTGACGCACTCGGCGGTGATCGCGACTTCGCGCACGTCATCGCGGCTGGGCAGCTCGAACATGATCTCGGTCATCATCTCTTCGAGGATGGCGCGTAAGCCGCGCGCACCGGTGCCGCGCTTCATCGCCTTCTGCGCGATCGCGCGCAGCGCTTCTTTCTCGAGCGTCAGCCGCACGTCCTCGAGATCGAACAGCTTCTGGTACTGTTTGGCGAGCGCATTCTTGGGCTCGGTGAGAATCTTCACCAGCGCGTCTTCGTCGAGCGCGTCGAGCGGCACCGTCACCGGCAGTCGGCCGACGAGCTCCGGGATCAGGCCGTAGCGGAGCAGGTCGTCGGGCTCCACGTCCACAAACGGGTTTTTCTTGAGCTTCGCCGCGACGCCTTCCGCGACCTCTTCCTTAGTAAAGCCGATCTGCCGGCGACCCGTGCGTGACTCGATGATCTTCTCGAGCCCGTCGAATGCGCCGCCGCAGACGAACAGGATATCCTTGGTGTTGACCTGGATGTATTCCTGCTGGGGGTGCTTGCGGCCGCCCTGCGGCGGCACGCTCGCCACCGTGCCTTCCAGGATCTTGAGCAGCGCCTGCTGCACACCTTCGCCCGAGACGTCGCGCGTGATGCTGGGGTTCTCTGACTTGCGCGCGATCTTGTCGATCTCGTCGATATAGACGATGCCCCGCTCGGCCTCGGAAACGTTGAAATCGGCGGCTTGCAGCAGGCGCACCAAAATGTTCTCAACGTCTTCGCCGACGTAGCCCGCTTCGGTGAGCGTCGTGGCGTCGGCGATGGTGAAGGGAACGTCCAGAATGCGCGCCAGCGTCTGGGCGAGCAGCGTCTTGCCCACGCCCGTGGGGCCGATCAAGAGGATGTTGCTCTTGTCGAGCTCCACGTCGTTATCGCGGCCGGAATGGGAATTGATGCGTTTGTAGTGGTTATAGACGGCTACGGCGAGGGTTTTCTTGGCGCGGTCCTGCCCGATCACGTATTGGTCCAGCACGTCCTTGATCTCGGCAGGCGTGGGGACCTGCGTGATGGCTTCGGCGACTTCTCTCTCTTCGTCTTCCGCCAGGATTTCGTTACACAGCGCGATGCACTCGTTACAGATGTACACCGACGGGCCGGAGATGAACTTCCTGACCGAATCCTTGGATTTGCCGCAAAACGAGCAGCGGAGATGCTTATCGTGAGACATCGTCTCTTAACATGGGAAGGTGCGGGGGGTGGCGCAAGGGATCACTTCTTCGCTTTCCCATCTTCCTTGATTTCTTCGAAGTTGGAGATGACGTGATCGATGAGCCCGTAGTCTTTCGCCTCTTCCGCCGACATGAAGCGGTCGCGGTCCATGTCCTTCTCGATCGACTCCACCGTCTTCCCCGTGTGCTTCGCGTATAGCTCGTTGAGCTTACGCCGTAGGAACAGGATCTCCCGCGCCTGAATTTCGATGTCGGAGGCCGTGCCCTGGGTGCCGCCGGAGGGCTGGTGCATCATGATGCGCGCGTGGGGTAACGCTGACCGCTTGCCCTTGCGGCCGGCCGTGAGCAGGAACGAGCCCATGGACGCCGCCATCCCCATGCAGATCGTGTTCACGGGGGCGCGCAGGAACTGCATCGTGTCGTAGATCGCCATGCCCGACGAGACGAGCCCACCTGGGGAGTTGACGTACAGGTAAATGTCCCGTTCCGGGTTGACTGCATCGAGGAACAGGAGCTGGGCGATGATGATATTGGCGACATCGTCCGTGATTGACGTGCCGAGGAATACGATACGGTCCATCAGCAGCCGGCTGAAGATGTCATAGGTGCGCTCGCCGCGGCTGGAGCGCTCGATGATGTACGGCGGATAGATGTGGCTCTCGTTCGTAATGATCACGTCTGCTCCACGGTGGACTGCGACAGGAGATAGGCGAACACCTTCTCCTCGGTGATGCTCCGCGCGACGTCACGGAGCCGCTTGGCTTTTTCCAGCGAGGCATACAGCTGGCCCGCCGGCACACCGCGCCCTTGGGCGAGCTCCTGCACTTTCTGATCCAGCTCGGTTTCGGTCGCCCGCAGGTTCTGCGTCTCGACGACGTAGTCGAGCACCAGGTCGCGCCGGACCTGCGACTCGGCGATGGTGCGGAACTCCTGGGCGAACTGCTGCCAGCGCTCCTCGGGGATCTCGTACGCCTGGGCGTAGGCGCCCAGCACGCGCTCGACCAGCGGGCGCGGCGCGACCACGTTGTTCGCATCGATGATCTGCTGGACCAGCTCGGCTCGCAGCTTCGCGTCCGCCTCCCGCTCGGCCTCTTTCCCGAGGTCGGCGGCGACGACGGTGCGCAACGCGTCGACCGACTCGAAGTCGCCCATTTCCCGCGCGAAGGCGTCATCCAACACCGGCAATTCCTGGCGCTTCACTTCGCGGAGCGTGAGCTGGATGTCGCGGGTCTGGCCGCGCTTCGCTTCTTCCGCGAAGTCATCGGGAAAGCGCACGGTGGCATCCACCGATTCGCCGGGGGCCAACGCCATGATGCGCTCTTCGACCTCGGGAATCGCGCGTCCCTGGCCGAGCACGAACTGATAGGGCTGTGGGTCTTTGGCTTCACCGTTCTCGCGCGTCGCGATGATGACGTCCACCAGATCCTTGGGCTTCGGCTTCTCGCCGGCGACCGGCGTCCAGGGGGCGCGCTGCTCCCGCATCGCGTCGAGCTGCGCGTCGACCTGTGCCGCGCTCACGGCCGCCACGGTACGGGTCAACCGGAAGTTGCCGAGCCGCTCGAGCTTGAGCTCGGGCTTCAGCTCGACGTGGAACTCGAACGTGACAGGGGAGCCATCCTCCCACTTCAGATTATGGATGTGCGGATCGGCGATGGGCTTCAGCTCTTCCTGTTTCTGTGCGACGCGCCAGCTCTCTTGCACCAGCTCGCGCAGCGTCTCCTCGCGGATGCCATCGGCGAACTTCTTCCGCACCACGGCCGCCGGTACCTTCCCTAGCCGGAATCCGGGCAGGCGGGCGCGTTCCTGGTAGAATTTGGTCGCGCGCTCCTCTGCCGCACGCACGTTGTCCTGGGGAATGGTTACCTCGAGGGCTGCCTCCCCGGGTTCAATGCGAGTTTTCTTGACGAGGATCTCAGGCATGTGGCGATAATCTAACCATGGGAGGAAGGTGCGACCGGAGGGACTCGAACCCCCACGGGTTGCCCCACCAGCTCCTAAGGCTGGCGCGTCTGCCAATTCCGCCACGGTCGCAAAACCCAGGAGAAATTTATACTTCTTGGGGTTTAATGTTGTCACCCAACGACTCAGGAGCGTCTCGTGTTCCACAGCGCAGTCAGGACGACCTTTATCGTGCTTGCACTCGCCGGTACCGGCTCGGCCACGGCCCGTGCGCAGGTTCCGGATCAGCAGAAAACCTGCAGCGAGCTGGAAAGTCGAGCGTTTACGGTCGGGACCTGGATGACCCACGACTGGACTGGCGGCACCTTGAACGGCAGTAAGACGCGCGTTGCGGTCGTGCGTCAGGACTCGCTGGATAGAGTCCCCTATTACTGGTACGAGCTGACCATGGACGATCCTGCTCGTCCAACCGCCAAGATGACCTTCCAGATTCTGGTGGGTGGTCCCTCGTCCGGTTTCACCGGCGTCCGCACGGTGATCATGAAGACCGGCAACATGCCGCCCATGCGCATGCCGCCGGAGACGATGCAGATGTTCAACGGCATCAACGTCGCCCAGATGGCGCGGGATTGTCAGACGATGGACGCCGTCGCATGGGAGGACCTGACCGTCCCCGCCGGCAAGTTCCACGCGCTGCATCTCCGCAACCCGCGGACATCGCTGGAATTCTGGATCACCGCTGGTCCGCGGTCGGGCATCGTCGAGCTGAAGTCGAAGGACGGCTCGGTCGGCGTGCTGACGGCGCAGGGGGACAACGCCAAGTCGTCGATGAGCGGGACGCCTTAGTTGCCGCCGTTGCGCGGTTCAGCGCTCAAGCGCGTCAACGCGGCCTGCGCCTAACCCGCGCGTTGACGCGCTGCGGGACCCCGTCTACTTTGACGCCGTGCCGCTGGCTCTTGTTGCATTAGTCCTCCTGTTTCTCACCGCGTGCGGCGGCGGCCAGTACCCGCAGTCGGTGTTCCACGCAGAAGCGGATTTCAGTCGAGCACTCGACGGGCTGTTCAGGAGCATCTTCATCTGGGCAGTGGGCGTCTTTGTCGTCGTCGAGACGCTGCTGCTGGTGGCGGTCGTGCGCTTCCGTGCGCGCGCCGGCGGCGCCGAGCCGAAGCCGGTGCACGGACACACGGCGCTCGAGATCGGGTGGACGCTCGCGCCGGCCCTGATCCTGGTGTTCATCGCGGTACCGACCATGCGCACCATCTTCGACACGGCGGGTCACGCGCCTGAGGGGGCGCTCCGCGTCGAGGTGATCGGGCACCAGTGGTGGTGGGAGTACCGCTATCCCACGCTCGGCATCGGCACGGCGAACGAGCTGCACATCCCCGCGGGAACTCCGATTCTGGTAGAGATGACGTCGGCTGACGTGATTCACAGCTTCTGGGTACCGCGACTCGCCGGGAAGCGCGATCTCATCCAGGGGCGGACCAATCGCATCGCGTTTCGTACCGACTCGACGGGCGAGTATTGGGGCCAATGCGCGGAGTTCTGCGGCGCCTCACATGCCAACATGCGCCTGCGCGTCATCGTACAGTCGGATTCGGTGTTCCAGCGTTGGGTGGATCGCCAGCGCGTGGCTCCGGTGACGCCCGCCAAGGGCTCAGTGGAGGAAACGGGCCAGCAGATTTTCCGCCGCAGCGCCTGCATCGGGTGTCACACGATCACCGGCATCGCCAACGCGAAAGTCGGGCCGGATTTGAGCCACGTGGGCGGCCGCGGCACGATCGCCGGCGCCTTGTTCCCCAATACGACCGAGTCGCTGCATCGCTGGATCAGTAACGCGCCGTCGCTGAAGCCCGGCGCGCTGATGCCGCCGCAGAACCTGCAGGGCGCGGACCTCGACGCCGTCGTCGCCTACCTGCAGAGCCTGAAATGAAGAGCTGGCTGACGACGACCGACCACAAGCGCATCGGCTTGCTGTACTTCTGGACGGCGTTCGCCTTCTTCCTGATCGGCGGGTTGGAGGCGCTCATCATCCGCGCGCAGCTGGCCCGTCCCGAGGGGATCGGCGTCAGCGCCGAGACGTTCAATCAGCTGTTTACGATGCACGGCACCACGATGGTATTCCTGGCGCTGATGCCGCTGTCGGCCGCGTTCTTCAACTTCATTATTCCATTGCAGATCGGCGCGCGCGACGTCGCGTTCCCACGGCTCAACGCCTTCAGCTACTGGGTATTCCTGCTCGGCGGGCTGTTCCTGAACGCGAGCTTCATCGCAGGACCGTTGTTCGGGGCAGGGCGGCTCTCGGTCGCCCCGGATGCGGGGTGGTTCGGTTACGCCAATCTCACGTCACGCCAATTCTCGCCGGGTCCCAACGTCGATTTCTGGCTGCTCGGCCTGCAGATCCTGGGCATCGCATCGCTCGCGGCCGGCTTCAATTTCGTCGTGACGATCCTCAACATGCGGGCCCCAGGCATGCGCATGCTGCGCCTGCCGCCGTTCACCTGGATGGCGCTGATCACGCAGTTCCTGATCATCACCGCGTTCCCGGTCATCACGGTCGCGCTGGTGCTGCTCATGTTCGACCGGTTCTTTGGGACGCATTTCTTTCTGCCGTCGGGCGGCGGCGACCCGATTCTGTGGCAGCACCTGTTCTGGATGTTCGGCCATCCTGAGGTCTACATCCTGATACTGCCCGCCATGGGGATCGTGTCGGAAGTGCTGCCGACGTTCTCTCGCAAGCCGCTGTTCGGCTACACGGTCGTGGTGTACTCGGGCGTCGTGATCGCGTTCCTGGGCTGGAGCGTCTGGGCGCATCACATGTTCGCGGCCGGCCTCGGCCCCATCGCCGATTCGGTGTTCGCCGGCACGACCATGCTCATCGCCATCCCAACCGGTGTGAAAATCTTCAACTGGATCGCGACACTGTGGGGTGGCCAGATCCGGTTTACGACGTCGCTGCTGTTCGCGGTGGGCTTCATCGCGATGTTCATCATCGGCGGCTTGTCGGGCGTGTCGCATGCGTCCGCCCCGGCAGACCTGCAGCAGACCGATACCTATTACGTCGTGGCGCACATTCATTACGTCCTGTTCGGCGGGACGATCCTCGGCCTGTTCGCCGGGATGTACTACTGGTGGCCCAAGATGACCGGCCGGATGTTGTCGGAGCGGCTCGGGAAGGTGCACTTCTGGCTGACGCTGATCGGCATGAACCTCGCGTTCTTCCCGATGCACTTCTCCGGCCTTCTGGGAATGCCGCGCCGCATCTACACCTATGCGCCCGAGCTGGGCGTCGCCGGCTTCAATCTCGCCTCCACGATCGGCGCGTTCCTGATCGGCATTGCCACGCTGCTCTTCTTGTGGAATCTGCTGCGGACGCGCTGGCAGCCGGTGAATGCGCCGGCCAATCCATGGAATGGCGCGACGCTCGAATGGGCCATCCCGTCGCCGCCGCCCGTCTACAACTTCACGGTCATTCCCACGGTGGCGAACCGGCTTCCGCTCTGGCAGACCGAGCGCCACGGGCCCATGGCGCCGTTGCCGGAGCGGCCGCCGGCCCCGATTCATGTTCCGGGTGGCTCCTGGTGGCCGATGATCACTGCCGCGGGCCTTCCGATCATGGCGGTCGGCGCGGTGTCGCATTTCCTGCCCGTCGTGTTGGTGGGCGTACTCGTCACGATCGTCGGGATCTATCGCTGGGCCTTCGAGCCCTTCGAGATGTAAATGGCACACGACACCGCGCACACCCACCACACGAGCATGGGGCTCGACAGCCGCAAGATGGCGTTCTGGGCCTTTATCGGCTCCGAATGTTTGCTCTTCGGCTCGCTGATCTCCACCTATCTGGTGTACAAGGGCCGCAGCCTCGTCGGGCCGTATCCGCACGAGATCCTGAACATTCCGTTCACCTCGTTCAGCACATTCGATCTGTTGATGTCGAGTCTCGCCATGGTGCTCGCTCTGGCGGCGGTGCAGCGCGGCGACATGAAGCAGGGCAAGCTCTGGCTGCTGGTGACCGCGCTCCTCGGACTCGTGTTCCTGGGCGGGCAGTTCTGGGAATTCAGCCACTTCGTGCATGAAGGATTGGGGCTGACGACGAACCTGTTCGGGTCGACGTTTTACGTCCTGACCGGAACGCACGGCGCGCACGTCACGGTCGGCGTCATCTGGTTGCTCACGCTCTGGGTGCAGGCGCTGCGGGGCAAACTCGGACCCGCGAATGCCATGACCGTGGAGATCACGGGTCTCTACTGGCACTTCGTGGACGTCGTGTGGATCGTGATCTTTACCGTAGTCTACCTGATCCAGTGAGAGGAAACGGATGAGCGAGCAGGGCGCGGGGGGGGGGGGGGGCCGGG
>DASZCG010000155.1:0-22657 GCA_035943355.1 Gemmatimonadales bacterium | reverse complement strand
CCCGCGCAGCGATGCCGCGGGCGACGGTTGCTTCCAGACGCTGCATACCGACTCACTGCGCGAAGCGCTGCAGGTGGCCCGGCGGCGCCGCGTTGATGCGGTTGTCATCTCGGTGCATCGCTGCCACGGAGAAGCGCTGCCAGCCGTCGCCCGCTTTGTGCGGGAATTCCCCGCGATCCCCGCCGTGGCACTCGTTTCCCGGCATGATTGGGAAGCGACCGAAACATTGCTGCGCCTCGGTGCTACCGGCGTGCGCACGGCGGTGGATTGCACCCAGCCCGACTGCTGGCGGCGCCTGCGTGACCTCGTGGGACATCCAGCATCGCCCGTGGCGGCGCGCATTCTCGCCCCGCTCGTCCCCGCCCTCGGTCAACCGTCCGAGGAAACGCGACTCTTTTTCGAGGCGGTCGCGCGCCTGGCACCGGCGCTCAGTACGGTGCGCAGCCTCGCACGCCATCTCCGGGTGCGGCCAAGTACGCTGATGTCACGCTTTTGCCGGGCGGGCCTGCCATCGCCCAAGAGCTATCTCGCGGGAATGCGGTTGCTGCACGCCGCATTCCTGTTTCAGAATCCTGGGCTGTCGGTAGCGGATGTGGCGTACCGCATGGACTACTCGTCACCACAGAGTTTCGGACGGCACCTGCGCGCGGTCCTCGGCGTGACCGCCGGAGAATTTCGCCGTCGCTTCCCGTTCGATGTGGCGCTAACGCGCTACATCGACCTACTGATCACCCCCTACCGGGAAACCCTGCGCGCGTTTCACCCCTTCAATGCGGGGTCGTGGGACCAAGGCCCAAACGGCGCAGTGGTTTCCCCGGTTTAGCCGTCCCTAATCGGCGGCGTGATCGACAGTGCGCTGCTCGCGCCGCAGCATCGAGAAGCGGGCCATGCCGGCACGGAGCCGCTCCGCCAGTTGTGCGAGTTGCTGCGACGTCGCAGTCAGCTCACCCATCGAGGTGATCTGCGCCTCGGTGGCGGCCGCCGTACTGTTGGCACTTTCTGAAGATGCTGTCGAGATGCTGGCGACTTGCTGTAACGATTGTGCCAGGTCCGCCAGCCGTGCGGCCTGGCTGCGCGAGACCTCGGCCGTGGCGTTGACCAGGTCGCCTATCAGCTGCACGCCCTGGTGGAGCTCCTGCAACGCTCCGTCGGCCTCGGCGGCCACTGCCCCGATGTCGCGGACCTTCGCTTCGCCGGACTGCATCGCCCGCGCCGCCGCTTCGATCCCGGTCCGTAGCTCGCTGACGAGTTCCGCGACTTCGCGGGCGGACTTCCCCGCCTCGGCCGCAAGGGCGCGCACTTCGTGGGCGACCACGGCAAAGCCTTCGCCGTGCTCTTCCGCGCGCGCCGCCTCGATCGCGGCGTTCAGCGCCAAGAGATGCGTTTGCCGCGCGATCCGCGCGATCGTCTGCGCGAACACCCCGATGCGCTCGGACATCCCCGACAGGCCGGCGACGGTGGACGCGGTCGCGCGCACCTCCTCGCCGACGGCGCGCAGCGTGGCGCTGGCGCGCGCCACACGCTCTCGTCCCCGCTCCGCCGCTCCCACGAGGCGCGACGCGTCGACCTGCATCAGCTCGGCACGTACCCGCAATGACTCCGCCTGATCGGCGGCTTTGGCGCTCTCGCCGCGCGCGCCATCGGCGAGGCCGCGCTGTTGGCTGAGGTCGCCGGCGAGTCGCTGTGAGGTCTTGGTGAATGACTCGGTCGTGGCGTGCAGCTGTTGCGCGGCTGCCGCCAACTCTTCGGCAAACGCGGCGACTTCGTCGGCCTCACGCTGGACCGAGGAAATTGTGGCGCCGATCTCCTCGAGCATTCTATTGAAGCTCTTCTCGAGAAACCCGAGCTCGTCCGCTTCAGCGGCGGATGCGCGCACCGCGAGGTATCCCTGCTCTGCTTCTCCCATCACGCCGCGCGCGTGGCGAATCCGCTGAATCAGCGTCGCCGGAATTCGTTTGAGCGTCATCGCAACGACGATGAACACCCCCGTCTCGAGGTATGCCGCTGTGTCGAGACCGGAGCCCCCTGGGTACATCTGGCCGTGCAACCAGCTCGCGAGCAGATAGCCGAGTGAAGCGACGAGGACGAGGAAGTCACCAACCGCTCGCCCTTGATCGAATGCGTAGGGCAGCACAGCGATGAACAGCGCCGCGACGACGCCACCATGCCCGAACCAGACGACCAGCACATTCACGAGGGCGACGTCGAGCAGCGCGAGCGCGTAGATGAACCACCACCGATACCAGCCCCGCTCGTTGATCATGCCGACGAGTGCGTTGGCCACTGCGCCGGCTCCGGCGATCAGGACGATCGTGCCGGGACGAGTCTGAACCAGGCCGGCAAGGGTCCCGAGGATGCCAAGCAGGAGCAGCGCCGTGGCGATGGCCCAGCGACGGCGATGACTGCGCTGGAAGGTTTCGAGATCCTTGAAGCGCTGCTCGAGGGCGGTCGCCTCGTCCTGCCAGCCGCGGACCCGGGCGGCGAATGAAGAGCGGGGTGAGGAGAGGGTCACGTTGCCAACGTCAACCCGAGGTCGGCGGCGCTGAGGAAGGCTTCAACCAGATAACCTGCACGCTCGATCGCTTCGCGGCCGCCCTCCTGGCGGTCGACCACCGCCATCACCCCGAGCACATGCCCACCCTCGCCTTCCACGGCGCTCACCGCGTCGAGTGCCGACCGCCCGGTGGTGAGGACGTCTTCGACGACGACGACGGGGAAGCCTGACGCGAAGCAGCCCTCGATGCGCTTTCCGGTGCCGTGGTTCTTGGGCTGCTTGCGAACGGTGAACGCGTCGAGCAGCTGTCCGCGGCGCTGGGCGGTGAGCGCGAGCGCGTACGCGATAGGATCCGCGCCGAGCGTGAGCCCTCCGACGGAGCGGGGGGTCCACCCGCGGGCCGCGAAACGATCGAGTCCCAATCCACCGATGACGGCGAGGCCCTCGCCGGACATGGTCGTGAGGCGCGCATCGATATAGAAAGAAGACCGCCGTCCGGACGCCAGCAGGAAATCACCGCGCCGCAGCGAGCGCGTCAGGAGTAAATCCTTGAGCGTATTGAGTAGGTAGTAGTAGTCGCTACTACTATTCACTGTCACGCTTGCCAACGATGTTTTTCAGCGTCCCTAGCCAGCCGCGCGGCGGTGCGTCCTTGGACTGCGTGAGCGCCGCTTCCAGCTCATCGGCAAAGGCGGACATCGTGGGTTGCCGGTCCGCGGGTTGGCGCGCGAGCCCCTTCATCACGGCGGCTTCGAGCGCGGGCGGGAACTTGGCGTCGGCACGCGCCTCGGAGAGCGGCATGGGCGTGCCGCTGAGGAGCTGCTGGAACAGCTCGCGCGGGCTGCGTCCTTGGTGAGGATTCCGGCCCGTGAGCATGTAGTACGTGATCTTCGCGAGGCTGTAAATGTCGGCGCGGCCGTCCACCAGCTCACCGGACAGTGCTTCGGGCGCGACATACTGCAGTGTACCGACGAAGAAGCCGGTGCGTGTCAGACGCTCTTCCGGTGGCTGCTCCGCATCGCGCGCGATCCCGAAGTCGAGCAGCTTCACGGTGCGCGTCTTCGGATCGTACATGATGTTTTCCGGCTTGAGATCGCGATGGATGATGCCGGCGCTGTGCGCGGCGGCGAGCGCATCGGCGAGCTGCCGCACGAGCGGCACGGCGTCGGCCGGTGCGAGCGGTCCCTCACGATGCAGGAAGTCGGCGAGCGGCTCACCCGTGGCCCATTCGAGTGCGAGGTAATACACGCCGTCCGCTTCACCAAAGTCGTACGTGCGGACCACGCCGGGGTGGACGACGCGGGAGCCGTAGCCCGCCTCACGCAGGAAGCGCTTGACCACGGTGGGGTCGCCCCTGAGCCGCTCCCGCAATACCTTGAACGCACAGGCGCCACGCGCGCGGTGCTCGGCGCGGTAGACCTCCGCCGTCCCTCCCTCGCCCACGCGCTCGAGGAGGCGGTAGCCGGCTATCGTCCTGCCGGCCAGGTTCTCGTTGGCCATTGGGGTTGGCGCGAAACTAACTTCCCGTTTTGAGGCTCGGCAAGTGACTCGACGCGCGACAGCGCTTTCAATATTGATTCTCAGTACAGCGGGGGCCGCGGTCGGGTGCGGTTCCTGGCAGCGCGTGGGTCAGACTGATAAGTCACCCGCGCCAGGGACGACGCTGCCGGGGCTGTTCGACGCGAGCTCGGTCTACCGCTCGATGGGCTCGCTGGTCGGAGGCGGCGCGTTGCCCTTCGTCGCATCCGTGCGCTATTTGGCCGGGCCGACTCCCGATTCGACGTTGGCGCTCTTCTCCCTTTCACTCACGAATCAGACGCTGACGTTCCAGCACCATGGGAACGAGTTCGTGGCCGCCTACCACGTCGAGGCGACGTTTCAGACCGATAGCACGGGCGCCCCTCCCGTGCGCCAGATCGCCAGCGACGAACAGATCCGGGTGCGCCATTTCGGCGAGACGATGCGGACCGATGAAAGCGTCATCTATCAGAAGTTTGTTACGCTGCCGCCGGGCGTCTATCAGGTGTCGGTCACGCTGCGCGACGGGAACGGTCCCGCGTTCTCGCGCGCGGCACGCGCGGACACCGTGCCCCGGTTCTGGGGCGCCCGTCTGTCGCGTCCGCTGGCGGTGTACGCCGCACACGGCCGGCAGCACCGCCACGAGCTGCCCACACTCGTCGCCAATCCGCGTGCCACGCTGCCGTACGGCTCCGATTCGATACGCTTCTACGTCGAGCGGTACTCGGCCGGCCCCGGAATACTCCATGCTCGGGTAGTGGATGGAACGGACAAGGAGCTGTGGCGCGACTCGGTGTTGTTGACGGGGGACACAGACCTCGCGTCCGCGACTCTCATTATTGCCCAGGGGAACCTCCCTGTGGGGCAGGCGGAGCTCCAGGCGGTGCCCGCGGAGGGCGGCGACACGACGCGGACGCGTTTTCTCGTGAGCTTTTCGAACCAGTGGGTGATCACGAACTTCGACGAAATGGCGAGCCTGCTCCGTTACTTTGACCGGCAAGACTGGGTCGATTCCTTGAAGCGCTCCCCTCCGGAGAGCCGCGCCGACGTCTGGCGGGAGTTCTGGAAGGCCACCGATCCCAATCCGATTTCGCCGGAGAACGAGGCGCTCGACGACTACTTCCGGCGCCTGCAGCAGGCCAATGTGCGATTCCAGGACGAGGGGGGACCCGGTTGGCTCACCGAGCGTGGGGAAGTGCTGATTACTCTTGGCGATCCGGATGAAGTGCTGGACATGTCGAACGGTGTCGATCGCAACGGCCTGAGGACTTTGCGCTGGACCTATAACACGGATCGGCTGGTCCTCTATTTCCAGGATCAGACCGGGTTCAACCACTTCCTGCTCACCCCGACGTCACGCTCCGATTACCAGCGGGTCCTGGCGCGAGTGAGGCGAACCGGCCGGTGATGCGCACTGCCGCGCTCTGCATCGCGGCGGCGGTGGTCGGGGGGCGTGCTCCGGCACAAGCCGTCCAGCCGGACCACACCGCAACCGTCCGCGCCGATTCGCTGCGTCTTTCCGGGCGCCCCTGGCATGCCGCCGAGACCCTGCTCGCGGCCGCGCGGCGCGATCCCAATCCCAATGCGTTTCTCATCGTCGAGGGCGCGAAAGCCGAGGTTCACGCGCGGCGCTATGAATACGCCCGCACGCTGCTCGTAAACCAGCCGTGGCTCACAGAATACGGCGATGGCGAAGCGCTCGCGGTGCTCGCGCAGGCCGAGTACGGGCTTGGCCGCTATACCGACGCGGCGGCGCATTTCACTCTCGCGCGCGCGCGCGCGCCGGAGGAGCGCACGGCATTGCTCGCCGTCCGCGCGGGACTGGCATACGAGGCCGCCGCGCAACCTGACAGCGCCGCGGCCGCATTCAGCGCGGCGCGCGCGGGCGGCCGGCTCGCGGCGATCGACGACTGGCTGCGTGTGCATCTGGCGCGGGTCACGCGGGACAGCGCGGCCGCGCGGGTCTTGCTCAGCGACGTCGCCGGACCCGCGGCCCGCGCCGTGCCCGTCGCGCGCGCCCGCGCATTGCTGCTCGCGGGCGATACGGCCCGCGCGCTCGATGCATTGCAAGCGGCAGGGAAGGGGCTCGACGTCGCGCGACTCGCCCTCACGCAGGGCGACAGCGTGCGCGGCCGGAAGGCGCTGTATGCGTTATTGGCGCGCGATCCGCTGAGTGATGACGCGGCGGCGGGCGTGACGCTCGCGTTCGGCCCACTTCCGCCGCGCGAGCCCGCCGAACACGTCGCGCTGGGGCGCGCCCTCAACCGCCGCAACACCGCGAACGACGCGCGCATCCACGTCGAGCGCGCCCTGCGCGCGGGCGACTCGAGCGCCACGACGCTCATGTTGTATGGCGAGCTGCTCGTCGCGCTGGGCCGGATGCGCGAGGCGGCCCGCGCGTACGGCGTCGCCGCGCGTGACTCGAGCGCCCGGCCGCTCGCGTTGTACCGGCGCGCGCGCGTGCTGGTCCGGCTGGGTGACTCGTCGGCCGCCAGTGCGCTCTCTGGTTTCGCCCAGAGCTACCCCGCCGATACCGCGGCCCCCGGCGCGCTCTACGTCCTGGCCGACATGCTCGATGGCCGGAACGACTCGCTGACCGCGGCACTGTGGTATCGCGAGCTGATCACGCGGTACCCGGCAGATGCGCGTGCCTCGCTGGCGCGCTTCCGTCTCGCGACGCGCGCCGAGAATGTGCGGCAGCTCGACAGCGCCGCGGCGCTCTATCAGTCGGAAATCGATGCCGCGGGACCGCAGCGCACCGCCGCGCGCTTCTGGCTCGGAAAAGTGGCCCTCGAGCGTGGTGACTCGACGAATGCGCGCAGCACCTGGCTCGCGCTCGCGCGTGAAGACTCGCTCGGGTACTACGGCATGCGCGCGCGGCGCGAGACGGGACTGCCGCCGCTTGCGTTTGCGCCACCCACGCTCGCCGCCGCACCACCTCCCGCCGCCGTCACCGCCGGTCTCGCGCGCATCGACACGCTGCTGCTCGCCGGTCTGGACAGTGAAGCCCAGGCGCAGGTGCGCGATGTGCTGGCGCGGCCGCCGCAGGATCTCGCAACGCTGCTCGGCTGGAGCGGGGGGCTGAGCGTGCGCGGGTACGGCTCGGCGGCGGTCCGCCTCGGCTGGCAGGCGGCGTTACAGGCGCCCGGCGACGTGCGCGTGCTGCGCGCGATTTTCCCCTGGCCCAATCGGTCGGCGGTGGAGGCGGAAGCGGAAGAATTTGGCGTCGATGCGTTGTTGCTCGCGGCCCTGGTGCGGCAGGAGAGCGTGTTCGATGTCGAAGCGCTCTCGCCCGCGGGTGCGCGCGGCCTCGCGCAGCTGCTGCCGAGTACCGCCGCGCTCATGGCGCGGGGTCTGGATGTCGCGTTCTATCCGGACTGGATTACGGTTCCGGACCTCAATCTGCACCTCGGAGCCGCGCATCTCGCCGACTTGCTCAAGCGATTCGGGCGCGTGGACGCGGCGCTCGCCGCGTACAACGCGGGACCGATCCCCGTGCGCCGCTGGCTCGATCGCGAGGGCGCGTCGGATCCCGACCGCTTTATCGAATTGATCCCGTATCCCGAGACCCGCGGGTACGTGCGCAGTTTGTTGCGCAATCGCGAGTTGTATCGCGCATTGTACGGCCCGTAGAAAGGCCGGTTGACAGTTCTCCAATCGGCCGGTCATTTGTACCGCGCTCGACAACGGCCGGGCACGCATCCCCGCAGGGGGCGGGGGCAGCCCGGGGCCCTACCAGACTCTGCAGGAGGCGGATCGTGATCAAGGGAAAGGTGAAGTGGTTCAATGACGCCAAGGGATATGGCTTCATTGAGCAAGAGGGTGGCGAAGACGTGTTCGTGCATTTCTCGGCGATTCAGATGGACGGTTTCAAAACGCTCGCCGAAGGTCAGGTCGTGGAGTTCGAAGTGAAGCAGGGCGATAAAGGGCTCCACGCGACGAACGTCGTGCGCGCCTAACCACCGCCCACTTTCACCGACTGTGGTACCCCGCCCGGATCCTCGGGCGGGGTTCTTGTTTGGAGCGCTAGTTTTCGTCCCATGCCGCCGCGCCCCGCGCCCCCGGTTCCCGCTTCTGCCGCCGGCAAGACGTGCGTCTTCCTCGTGGATGGTTATGCGCTGATCTACCGCGCCTTCTTCGCGATGATCGCGCGGCCCCTCACCACCAAGCGCGGAGAGAACACATCCGCGGTTTGGGGCATCACGAATTTCCTGCTGCGGCTCTACGAGAACTATCACCCCGAGTACATCGGGTGGGTGCACGATCGGGGCGTCTCGTTCCGGCAGCAGGAGTACCCCGAATACAAGGCGACGCGCGAAAAGCTGAGCGAGGAAATGCAGCAGGACTTTGACCGCTCCCTCGAGCGGGTGTGCCAGATCCTCGACGCCTTCCACATCCCGGTCATCGCGATCAACGGATACGAAGCGGATGATGTCGTCGCCACACTCGCCCAGCGCGCCGCGACGGCCGAGGCCGGACTGCAGGCGGTGATCGTGTCGGGCGACAAGGACTTCTATCAGCTCATCGGTCCCCGGATCGCGCTGCTCAACCCTGGCCGCGGTGGTCAAGCGGCGGTGGAAGAGCAGTGGGTCGATCAGTCCAACGCGAGCGAGCGCCTCGGCGTGCAGCCCGAGCGCGTGGTGGATTTTCTCGCGCTGGTGGGCGACAGCTCCGACAACATTCCCGGCGTGAAAGGCATCGGGGACAAAACCGCGTTGCAGCTGCTCCAGACATACGGCGATCTCGACGCGATTCTGGCGCGTGTCGCGGAGATTCCCGGCAAACGCCCGCGCGAGGCGCTGCTGCAACAGGCCGACAACGCCCGGCTGTCACGCCAGCTCGTGACGCTGCGGCGAGACGTGCCGATCGAGCTCGATCTGGAGCAGCTCCGCGTGCAAACGCCGGACACCGAGCGCCTCGCGGCGCTGTTCACGGAGCTCGAGTTCCGCACCTTGATTCCCAAGCTCAGCGATCTCGCCGCGGTTGCTGCGGCGCCGATCGAGTCAGCGGGAGGCGCCCCCGCCCCAGCCCCCGCGTCGCGCGCGCCCCCGCTGGCAGATCCGCAGATCGTCGACGATCCCGCGCGGCTCCGGGCAGTGCTCGACGAATTGCGCGCGGCACGACTGGTTGGCATCCAGACCGAGCCGCAGCTGGCCGGGATGTCGTTCGCGGTGGCGCCGGGCCGGTCGTGGTACCTGCCGCTGGGTCATCGTCCCGCGTTGGACGAGCTCGACGCAGGAACCCCGCCGCGCAATCTGCCCCCGCTCACCAGCGATGCCATGGCGGACCTGCGGGCGTTCCTCGCGGATCCCGCCGTGAAAAAGGCGGGACATGACATCAAGGCCGCGTGGGTCGCGCTCGCGCGCGCCGGAGTGACACTCGGTGGCGTCACGTACGACTCCATGGTCGCGAGCTTCGTGCTCGATCCTGGCAACCGGTCGCATGCCATCGCGGATCTCGCGCGCGAGCGTCTCTCCGTCGAGCTGCCCACGTCGGCGCAGCTGGTCGGCAAGGACCGCCAATTTGCAGAGGTGCCGCCCGGGGAAGCGGCGCGGGTCTCCGCCGCGCAGGCGGAGATGGTGCTGCGCCTGGAGGAAACATTTCGATCGGAGATCGAAGACCATCACCTGACCCGCCTCCTGGACGAGATCGAGATCCCGCTCATTCCCGTGCTCGTGGACATGGAAGTGACGGGAGTGCTCGTCGATCGCGCCATCCTGGGCGAGATGTCGCGCGGATTCAACAAGGAGCTGGCGACGCTGGAGCTGGACATCTACCGCGCAGCGGGAGGCGAGTTCAACCTCGGCTCGACCCCGCAACTGCGTGCCGTGCTCTTCGAGCGGCTCAAATTGCCGGTGGTGAAGCGAACCAAAACGGGACCATCGACTGACGTCGAAGTGCTCGAGCAGCTCGCGACGATGGGGCACCAGGTGCCGCGCCTCATGATGGAGTACCGCGAGCTCTCGAAGCTCCAATCCACGTACCTGGACGCGCTGCCGGGATACATCCGGTCCGACACGGGCCGTGTACACACGACCTTCAACCAGACCGGCGCCGCCACCGGACGCCTGTCGTCGTCCGATCCGAACCTGCAGAACATCCCCGTGCGCACGAAGCGCGGCGGTGAGATCCGGCGTGCCTTCATCGCGCCGCCGGGACGCCTCCTGCTGACGGCCGATTACTCGCAGATCGAGCTGCGCCTGCTGGCGCACCTGTCCGGCGATCCGGAGTTCGTGGCCGCGTTCCAACGCGGGGGCGACATTCACCGCCAGACGGCCGCGGTGATCTTCGGGGTGCCCGAGGCGAGCGTTACGACAGAAATGCGGGCGCGGGCGAAGACCATCAACTTTGCGACCATCTATGGCCAGGGAGCGCTCGCGTTGTCGCGGCAGCTCGGGATCACGCTGGAGGAAGCCAAGGCCTTCATCAAACACTACTTCGAACGCTTCGCCGGCGTGCGCGCCTGGCTCGATAAGACGGTGGAGGAGGCGCGCCAGCGGGGATTCGTGGAGACGCTGTTCGGACGACGGCGCTATATCCCCGAGCTGCGGGACCGCAACTTCAGCATCCGCGCCTTTGGCGAGCGCACGGCGACGAACTCTCCGCTCCAAGGGTCGGCCGCCGACCTGATCAAGATCGCCATGATCCGGATTCACGCCACGCTGCAACAGGCTGGCCTGGGCGCCAAGATGGTCCTGCAGGTGCACGACGAGCTCGTTTTTGAGGTCGCTGAGCACGAGGCCGACAGTGCGGGAGGTCTTGTAAAACGCGAGATGGAGGGGGTGGCCGATTTGGGAGTGCCCCTCGTCGTAAGTGTGGGCGCCGGAAAGAATTGGATCGACGCAAAAGGTTAAGCACGCCTCTTGCGTGAATCGGGGGTGGTGCCCACAATTGGGGCGTCAATTTCGGGCGATCCCCGGATTGGCGCCTTTCGCGCCCCGGAGGCATAGCTGTGAAGGCACGTGGTTTCACGCTCATCGAGCTGTTGATTGTGGTGGTGATCATCGGGATCCTGGCTGCTTTTGCCATCCCGAAGTTCGCCAACACTAAACAGAAGGCCTACGTCGCCCAGATGAAGTCTGACCTCAAGAATCTGGCGACGGCGGAGGAAGCCTTCTTTTATGACAGCACGTTCTACACGACCAGCCTGGTGGCGCTCAACAACTTCCGCTCGTCCACTGGCGTGACGCTGAACGTGCTCCAGGCGACGCCGGGCGGCTGGTCGGCTCGCGCCATCCATGCGCAGACGACTCGCCAGTGCGTCCTGTTCCAGGGGAATGCGACGCCGGTCGCGCCTGCAACGCTCGAGGGTAGTATCACCTGCACATAGAACCGTCCTATCGAGAATTCCAACGCCGCCGTGAGGGGATGCGATTCGCCCTCAACGGCGGCGTTTGGCTTCACCGCCACAAAATCCACAACGAGCCGATGGTCCATCTGGTGAGCTCTGACAAGGAACGGCTGCTCGCGCTGGGTCGCACTCTCGGCTTCCAGGCTCGGTGGCTGCAGTACAAGCCGCTCAAGGACCCGGACACGGGAGTCCGGGTTCCGGCGTGGCATTGGGATGTCTGGGGTGAGAAGCTGACACTGCTGAACCCTACGTAATCTCTTCTGCTTCGACCTCACGGCGCGGTGCTCGTACTCCCGGCCACCAGTTCCACCGGCCGGCGATGTGCATGATCGCGGGCACCAGCACCATGCGGATCAGCGTGGCGTCGAGCAGCACCGCGACCGCCAATCCGAAGCCGATGAACTGCACCGCGAGTACCCGGGTGAACGCGAAGTTTCCGAACACGATGATCATGATCAAGGCGGCGAAGGTGATCGTCGACGCGGTCGCGGACAACCCTTCCATGGTCGCGTGATCGTTGCGGCCCGTCTTGTCGAAGACCTCCTTGATGCGCGTCAGCAGGAAGACCTCATAATCCATCGACAGACCAAACACCGTCGCGAACACGAGCACCGGCACCACGACAAAGATCGCCTCGGTCGGTCCGTCGAGCCCGAATATCTGGCTGCCGTAGCCGTGCTGAAACACGAGCACAGTGATGCCGAACGCCGCACCGACCGACACGCAGTTGAGGACGACTGCCTTGAGCGGCACGAGCACCGAGCGAAACGCGATCAGCAGCATGATGGCCGTTACGCCGAGGATCATCGCGACGATGCCGGGGAAACGCTGCAGCAAGTGCTGTTGCAGATCGAGGCTCGACGCCGCGAAGCCGCCCACGACGATCTCCGCGCCGCGCAGTCGTTGCCCCCCTACGTTCGCGATCGTGTGTCGCACGTGCCGCGTGAGATCCATCATGCCGGTCAGCGAGACGCTGTCAGCGGCGATCACGTCCATGAGCGTCGTCTGCAGGTCTGCGCTCAGATACGCATTGAAGAATGCGGAGTAACGGTTGCGGACCGAATCGGCGTCGCTGTAGTACATCGCCAGTTGCAGCGTCGACAGGCCGGGCCGGATCGTGGCTACACCGCGCACCTCCCGCACGCGCGGATCCTTTTCGATCGAATCACACAATGCCTTGAGCCCCGACAGGCGGCGACCCGACAGCGCCGACTCCCCCGCCGGCAGCTGCACCACGACACGCAGCGGCTGGATCACACCGCTTGCGCCCATGTCGCGCAGCGCGGCCAGGCCCTGTCCCGACTCCGCGTCGGGCGGAAACCAGTTCCGCGCGGGCAGCCCGATCTTGATTTGCGTCAGGGGGGACGTCAGAAACGCCGCCGCGAGGCCGCCGCCCAGAATTGCGCGCCAGGGATGATGTCCCAGTGTGCGAGCCCACCGCTCCCATCCCGTGGGCGCGTGAATCCATGCCAGCATGCGCGCCAGCCACTTGGGCCGGTCGATGTTACGGCCGAGAATCGCGAGGCAGGCGGGAAGGAAGGTCGTCGCCAGAAGGACCGCGATCGCGACCACGATGAGTCCCCCGATGCCGACCGAGCGTGTTTCGGTGCGCGGTGTGAGGATCAGCGCGGCGAAACCCACCACGACCGTGAGCCCGGACGTTACCACGGCCGAGCCCGCCGTCTGGATCGTGCGCACTGCGGCATCGGCCGGCGACAAGCCGCGATTCAGTTCTTCGCGGAATCGTGTCACGATCAGCAGCGAGTAGTCGATGCCGACGCCCAGTCCCACCATCGTCGTGATGTTGAGCACAAAGACCGACATCGTCTGGAATTGTGCGGCGACGGCGACGACGCCGAGGGCGATGGTGATCGCCAGCACGCCCACGATGATGGGGAGTGTCGCGGCTACCAGTGCGCCGAACGCGAGCACCAGCACGATCAGTGTCAGGGGTACTGCCCGCTGCTCGGCGATGCGCGTGTCGGCCGAACTGATCGTGCGCACGTCGTAGTCGAGCGCCGGATTACCCGTCACCTTGACGTCGAAGCCGTCCGCGCGCGGCAGCCGGGCGAGCGTGCCGTTCACCGCCTCGCGCAGATCCGGCACCACGTTGTCGTTGACTTCTGCCGTCCGCGATGGGGTCAGCACGGCGATGAGGAAGGTGGTTTGGCGATCGGAGCTCACGAACGTCGACTCTCCGATCGTGCGCACGGAAATGACCTGACTGATGTCTGGTTGGCGCGCCAGGGCCGCCGCAAGCGAATCGAGCACCGCCACGAAACGGGGATTGGTGTAGCGCACCGGGCCGTGCACGACGAGGGCGACGTATTCGTCGATGGGGTTTGGGAAGGCGTCGCGAATCAACTGAGTCGCGCGGGCCGACTCGGTTCGCTCCACCGCGCTGCCGCGTACGGTAAGCACGCGCTGCACGTGGGTGGCCTTGGGCACGAATAGCAACGCGAGCCCCGCCCATGCGGCAATAACCCAGCCGCGCCAGCGGATAACGTGTTTTCCCGGTAACGTGATCACCTATCGTCCAAACACATGCGGGCCACAATCATAGAGAGGGGCGGAGCCCAAAGCTAGCGTCGCCCCCTCCGATTCTCACATATTGCCGACATGGTGGAACGCCGACTTACCGGAATGATCGCCGCCGCGGCGGTGCTGATCGTTCTGTTCATTTTTTGGGATGCCTTCCGTCCCAAAGTCCGCCCGCGCGATTCCGAGCCGGCGGTCGTTGCTCCCGTCGCGCTGGACTCCGCGCCGGCAGGCCAGCCCGCGGCACCGGCACCCGTGGCGCAGCCCGTGCCTCCCCCAACGACCACATCGCAGGGTACGGCCGTCACCGCCGGTCGCGAGCCGACATACTTCGATCTGCTGGCGCGCTCGGAGACGCGGCGTCGCATCCGCTCGAGCGGTACCACGACGTATCTGGGCGAGATGCTGGCACAATCGAACGATTCCGTACTGCGCCGCTGGGAAAACCGCACCACGAACCCGATTCGCGTGTACTTTGCGCCGACCTACGCCGCGAACTTCAAGCCGGAGTTTCTCAGCGCGATCAAGACTGCGTTTGGGCAATGGACCAGTGTCGGTGTGCCTGTGCGCTTTGACTTCGGCGCGGACTCGACCAACGCCGAGGTGACGGTCAAATGGCGGATTCAGTTCGAGATCGAGCGCACCGGTCAGACCGACGTCACATGGGATGAAAACGGCTATATCCAGTCCGCGATTGTGACGCTCTCGACGTTCGATCCCAAGGGTCGTCCCATGGAGGCCGACGACATCCGCGTCGTCGCGATACACGAAGTCGGCCACTTGCTGGGCCTCGACCACTCGAAGGATTCGACCGACATCATGTTTCCGACCGCGAAAGTCCGCGACCTGTCGGATCGCGACGTCCGTACGGTGCTGTTGCTCTACCAGCTCACACCGGGAAGCCTGCGGTAAGGATATGCCGGGGCGTCGCAGCATCACATCGTTCCTCACGCGCACGACCTCCCCGTCTGAGATCCCGCTCGCCCAGGCGCTCGATACCCGGGTGCGGGAAGCGGAGCTGATCGAGAAGCTGGAAGGCGGAACCGTCCGCTGCTTTGCGTGCGGCCACCGCTGCGTGGTGAAGCCGGGACGGCGCGGCATCTGCAAGGTGCGCTTCAATAATGAAGGGACGCTGTTCGTCCCGGCGGGATACGTCGCGGCGCTGCAATGCGATCCGACGGAGAAGAAACCGTTCTTCCACTGCTTGCCCGGAAGCGACACGCTCACGTTCGGGATGCTGGGGTGCGATTTCCACTGCGGCTACTGCCAGAACTGGCTGACATCGCAGGCGCTGCGCGACGAAACGGCGGGCGTCGTGCCCACCGACATCACCCCTGACGCCCTGGTCACCCTCGCCCTGCGCCAGGGCGCGCGCATGGTGGGATCATCCTACAATGAGCCGCTCATTACCGCCGAGTGGGCGGTCGACGTCTTCAAGGCGGCTCGGCCACGTGGACTGAAGACGGCGTTCATCTCGAACGGCAACGCCACGCCGGAAGTGCTCGACTACATCCGGCCTTGGACCGATTGCTACAAGATCGACCTGAAGGCGATGGACGATAAGCGCTACCGCCAACTCGGCGGCGTGTTGCAGCACGTGCTCGACGCCGTTCGCTTGGTCCACGAGCGGGGATTCTGGCTCGAGGTCGTCACGCTGATCGTGCCCGGCTTCAACGACGACGAGGCGCAGCTCACGGGCGCTGCGCAGGCGATCGCCGCCGTCTCACCAGAGATCCCGTGGCATGTCACGGCTTTCCACAAGGACTACAAGATGACCGATCCGGACAACACGCCGGCGTCAACGCTGGTGCGGGCGTGCGAGATCGGCGCGCGCGCGGGACTGCAGTTCGTCTACGCCGGCAATCTCCCCGGCCGGGTGGGGCGGTGGGAGCACACGTACTGCCCCGATTGCGGCGACATGCTCATCGAACGGTACGGCTACGTCATCAAGCGGCAGCGCGTCGGCAGCGACGGCCGCTGTCCCTCCTGCAGCCGGCGGATTCCGGGGGTTTGGGCCTGATCGCACTGCTTTCGGTGTTGTTCCTGCTGTTCTCGTCGGAAAAAACGGGATGCGGGATACGGGATGCGGGATGCGCCAGCACCCCGCGTATCCCGCATCCAACATCCCGCATCCCGCTTGATTCGACTTTTGACCCAATCGTGTCAGCCGGGATTCAGGCTGGCGTTTACCCGGGAGCCGCTCTCGTCGTCGGCCGGCGCGACAAGCTGCTGTTCGCCAAAGGGTACGGGCACCTGACCTGGAGCGCGACGAGTCCCGGCGTCAGCGTCGACAGCACGATCTGGGACCTCGCCTCCCTCACCAAGGTCGTTGCGACTACGCCGGCCCTCATGTTGCTGGTCGAGCGCGGCAAGGTCGTTCTCGATACGCCCGTCGTGCGGTATGTCCCTGAATTCAACAGCCCTGGGACCGAGCGGATTACAGTGCGCCATCTCCTGACGCACACCTCCGGCCTCCGCGCCACCCTGCCGCTCAAGGACGCACCCGACAGCGCGACGGCGTTGAACATGGTGCTGACCACCGTGCCGGTCGCGACGCCGGGGTCCCGCATGGTGTACTCGGACCTCAACGCCATTCTGCTGGGTGAGATCGTGCGTCGCGTCAGTGGCGCACCGCTCGATGTGTTCGTGGCGCGAGAGGTGTACGCGCCGCTGGCGCTCGAGCAGCAGCTGATGTTCCGGCCGCCCAAGAAACTCGAGCGGCGGATCGCCCCCACCGGACTGTGGCATGGGCATGCCATCGCCGGGATCGTCAACGATCCCAGCGCCGCAAAGCTCGGCGGCGTATCCGGCCACGCCGGTCTGTTCGCGACGGCGAGCGGGCTGGCCCGCTACGCGCAGTTCATGCTCAACGAGGGCGCGGCGCCCGGTGATGGGCAAATCATCAAGCGGGAGACCGTCCGGCAGTTCACGCAGATCGCGGTTCCGGCGCGGCGCGGTGTCAGCGCGCGCACGCTCGGATGGGAGGCACTGCCAACCGGTGAGGAGACGTCGAGCGCCGGCACGTTATTCGGCCCACAGAGCTACGGGCATACCGGTTGGACCGGCACATCGCTCTGGATCGACCCTGACCGCGACGTGTTCGTGCTGCTGCTCACGAATCGCGCCTTCGATCCCCGGACCAGAGGCTCATTCACGAAACTCAAGCAAGTCCGCGGGCGCGTGGCCGACGCCGCGGCGCGCGCCGTCGATGGCGGCCACTGATCACGCGTATCCCACCCGTCCCACGCTGATCTACGATGGCGAGTGCGGGATCTGCCGGCGGGCGGTGGCGATTGCGCAGCGGTGGGACCGGGAACAGGCGCTGCGGTTTGTCCCGTTTCAGGACGAGGCGCGGGTCGCCCAGTTCGGAATCGCTCTTCCGGCGTTGGCGGCGGCAATGCACTTGATTCGGCCCGACGGTCGCGTTTACCCAGGAGCGGACGCCCTGCCAGAGCTGCTCCGTCTTTTCCCCGGGAAACGCTGGCTCGCGCCCCTGTTCGGAATTCCCGGCGTGCTGCCAATCGCCCGTCGGATCTACGCCTCGATCGCGCTGCACCGGCGTTGTCTGGTGCGCGGTATGGAGGGTCGCTAGGTTGCCTGAAGTGACGACTGCTGTGCTCAGTGCCGATACGGTTCGCCAGACCTTACGTCAGGTCAAGGATCCTGAGCTCGACATGAACATTGTCGACTTGGGCCTCGTGTACGACGTAGAGGTCGACGGCGGGCTCGTGCGCATCAACATGACGTTGACGTCGCCGGGATGCCCCGCCGGTCCGATGATCACGAACGACATCTACAAGGTCGTGCGCGCGCTCGAGGGCGTGAAAGACGTGGACATCGACATCGTATGGGAGCCGTACTGGACGCCCGAGCGCATCGATCCGAAGATTCGCGCGATGATGGGGTTTTAGCGCCCCGCCGGCCCCGCCGGCCCCGCCGGCCCCGCCGGTCCTCTCGCTGCGAGAAACGCCTCCCCCAGCACGTCGATCTGCCAGCGGCGCAATTCGGGAATCTGTTTGAGCGCCTCGCGGTTCGCGGGCCGAGCGCGCGCGACTGCTTCCAACGCCGTCCTGCCGCACAACACACCCGGATCGAGTCCCAACTCGAGCGCGATGCGATTGCGCGCCGCCTTGAGATTCTCGAGCCGCGCGTCGAACCCCGCATCTTTGACCGGGCGTGCGCGCCGCTCGAGGCGCGGCAGCTCCGCGTCGGGCACCTGCTTCGCGCGCGTGACGGCATCGAGCAGGGCCGCACCGTGGCGCCGCGCCAACGACGGCGGCACCTCGCGGAGATGACCCAGCTCCGCGGGCGACGCCGGGAGGGCTCGACTCACCGCCAGCAGCGCGTCGTTGCCGATGATTCGGAACGGCGCCTTGTCTTCTCGTTCAGCGACACTATCGCGCCAGCGATGCAACAGTCGTAGCGCCGCCAGGCTGCGCGGTGTCAGTCCCTTCGCGCCCTTGAGCTTGAGGTAGCTGTCGTCGTCGCTTGCTCCTCCCACCGGGGCACCGGTCCAGCGGAGCGACTCGAGCTGCTTGAACTCCTCGTTGGCCCACGCGAGGCGGCCCAGCGCCTTGAGCCGTTGCTCCAGCGCGTCGCGCAGGGCGAGGAGGTGCTGCGTATCGGCGGCGGCGTAGGCGAGCATGGGGGGAGGGAGCGGCCGCCGCGACCAGTCGGCCTTCTGGTGTTCCTTGTCGAGCTTTACGCCGACGTACTTCTCCAGCAGCGCCGCCAACCCGATGGCCGGTTCACCCGCCAGTTGTGCCGCTATCCGCGTGTCGAACAGGCGGACGGCGTGGTAGCCGTAGTCGCGATCGAGCACCCGGAGATCGTAATCCGCGTCGTGAAAGACTTTTTCGATCTGGGGATCGGCAAGCAGCTCGCCGAGAGGCGAGAGGTCCGCCACGGCGAGAGGATCGATGAGTGCGGTTTCGCTGCGGCCCCCCCCCGCTCCCCCCGCCCCCCCCGCTCCCCCCGATACCTGGATGAGGTAAATGCGGTCGCGGTAACGGTGAAAACTCGCGGCTTCGGTGTCGACGCCGAGGCGCGGCTCCTGGCGCAGTGCGCCCACGACTTCGGCGAGCGCCTGCGGCGTCGCGACGTATCGAGCCGTCACTCCTCCTTCCCGAGTGCCTCCATGCCGGCGGCGATCTCTTCCAGCGCCTTGGCGAGCGTCTTGTAGAATTCTGGATCGGGAGCTTGTGGGGCTCCGCCCAGCGGGTCGCCCGCGCATTTGCGGGCGGCGCGCGCCGCATGACGTATGTAATCGGTGGCAACGTGCATGGATCGCTCCGCAATGTTGGCCACAAAGATACGCGACGCCCTCGCGCCGTGCAGACTCGCGAGGTGGCCCACGCCGCTCGAGGTGCAGCCGGCGCTCGCGCGGGCGTTGGGTCTGCAGGCGTTGTGGCTCAAGCGTGAGGATCTCAGCGGCGGCAACAAAGTCCGCGGACTCGAGTTCCTGTTGTCGCGCGCTTCGTCACGCTCCGTCTTTGTGACGGTAGGCGGCAGCGGGTCGACGCACTGCCTCGCGACGGCGCGGCATGCCAAGGCGCAGGGGTTTCGGACTGCGGTCGCACTCTTTCCCCAGCCGGAGACAGATGCCAGTCTGACCATCGGTGCCGCGACGGCGGCAACTGCCGATCGAGTGTTCCGCGCTTCGAGTCTCGTCACCTTGCCGTGGGCCGTGCTGCGCGCGTGGCGCGCGGCGCTGCAGCTTGGCGCTGGCAAACCGCAGTGGATTCCCGGCGGCGGCGCCGATCCGCGCGCGGTGGTCGGTCACTTCCTTGCCGCAATCGAGCTGAGCAGCCAGCTCGATGCGCCGCCCGATACGATCGTGGTGCCACTCGGCACGGGCGGCACGGCGGCAGGCATCGCCCTCGGCATGGCGTGGCTCGGTTGGACGACGCAGGTCGTCGCTGTGCGCGTCGCCCCGCGGCTCGCGGCGAACAGTTGGAGAACTCGACGGCTCGCTCGGAAGACGGCCGCACTGTTGCGACGGTCGGGTGTGGAGTTCACCGTTCCCCAGTCCGCGATTCGCGTCCGCGTGGTACATGCGATGGGGAAGGGCTACGGTCATCCCACTCCGGAAGGTGAGCGGGCTCGCGTATTGGCGGCCGAGCACGGTCTGAGACTCGACCCGACGTATGGCGCGAAGGCATTCAGCTTTTTCTTGAGACGTGCCGACGTGCTGGTGAACCGCGCGGTGTTCTGGCATACGTTCGCCTGGCCATGACCGCCGTTCTCTTCGTTCACGGATTCCCATTCGACCACTCGATGTGGCGTCATCAAATAGCTGCGTTGTCACGCTGGCGCTGTATCGCTCCCGATCTGCGTGGCGCGGGCAATTCCCCCGGCCCCGAGTCGCTGTCCGAGTACTCGGTCGCATCGTACGCTGGTGACCTGATTGGGGTACTCGATGAGTCGAAGATTCGTCAGGCGGTGATCTGCGGTCTGTCGATGGGCGGCTACATCGCGTTCGAGATTCTCCGGAACCACCCGGAGCGGGTGCGGGCTGCCATTCTGTGCAACACCAAGGCGGCCGCGGATACTCGTGAAGCGAAGCGGGATCGTGATGCGATGGCGGAGTTGGCCCGGCAGCACGGTGCCGCCGCGGTAGCAGAGCAGCTGGTGCCGAAGCTGCTGTCGCGTGCCACGTTCGAGAACCAGCCGCGGGTCGTGAACGAGGTGCGTGAGATGATCACGCGCGCCCCTGTGCGAGGAATCGCCGGAGCGTTGCACGCGCTGCGCGAACGCCCCGACTCGACGCCACTATTACGGACGATGCGAGTGCCTGTCTTGGTCATTGCCGGTGCGGAAGATCAAATCGCGCCTGCCCCGGCGATGCGGGAGATGGCGGGGGCGATTGCGGACGCTGCGTTTGTGGTGATCCCGGAGGCGGCACATCTCGCGCCCCTCGAGCAGCCCGTTCCCGTCAACGCCGCGATGCAGCGATTCCTGGAGAAGCTGGGCTAAGCGCCTTTGCGTTGCGGCTTGCCGGGTGGATTATCGCTTTGGAAGACGTCGCGGTTTTTCGCGATGTAGTCCTTCCACTGCGGCGGTGTATCCTCTTCCGGGAAGATCGCCGTGACGGGGCACTCCGGCTCGCAGGCGCCGCAATCGATGCACTCGTCGGGGTGGATGTACAGCATGTCCGGCCCCTCGTAGATGCAATCCACTGGGCACACATCGACGCAGGACCGGTCTTTGACGTTGATACACGGCTCTGCGATGATGTACGGCATTCCTGCTCCTGAGTGTGAATCTGATGGTTGTGCGGCGGCGCATGGCAAAGCTAGACAAGCGTTTAGCTCAGTCAAGGGACCATCGTGTCGGAGTCTTGCGCATCCGATCCCATTGGGTATCCTAGATACCCGTGGGTATCATTCACCAGCGCCGCAAGGCGGAAACAAGGGCTCTGCTCGTGGCGGCTGGCCTGCAGCTCTTCTCCGAGCAGGGGTTCGAGCTTGTGACCCTTGATGAGGTGGCTCTCGCCGCGGGCTTCACCAAGGGCGCGATCTACCGTCACTTTCCCTCGAAGGGCGCCTTCCTGCTCGCGCTGTTCGAGCAGTACGCAGCCGTCGCGCGCGCGGGCTCTGGTGCGCGACAGGCGTCCTGGTTCATTCCGCTCACGCTCCAGTTCGCGGCGCAGGCAGTGCGCGACCCGCTGCTGCGCCGCCGTCTCGCGACCGTCCTGTCCGAAGCGCCGGACGGCACGACTGCGGAGAGTCACCTGCTGAGATCACTCGCGCGAGTATGGCCCGCCTGATCGATCTGAGTCATGCAATCGAGCACGGGATGGTCACCTATCGTGGCCTTCCCGCGCCCGCTATCAGCGACTGGCTCTCGCGCGAGGAGTCGCGTTCGCGCTACGGATCGGGCACCACATTTCAGATCGGCAAGATCGACCTGCTCGCCAATACTGGGACGTACATCGATTCTCCCTTCCACCGGTATGCCGAGGGCGCAGATGTCGGCGCGTTTTCGCTCGAAGCGGTCGCGAACCTCCCCGGAATCGTGGTTGGCTTCACGCAGCGGACGGGTCGTGCGCTCGACGCCTCACACCTCCGAGCCCGCGATGTGAAAGGCAAGGCCGTGCTCGTGCACAGCGGGTGGGACACTCACTGGCGCACCGATACCTACTCGGGAGGGCAGCATCCCTTCCTGACGCGCGACGCCGCGGAGTATGTCGCGGAGCGCGGCGCCGCGCTGGTGGGCATCGATTCGCTCAACATTGACGATGATAAGGATGGTTCGCGGCCGGCGCATAGCGTGCTGCTCGGAGCCGGGATCCCCATCGTCGAGCACCTGACGAACCTCGGCGCGCTGCCCGAGACCGGCTTCCGCTTCTTTGCTGTGCCGCCGCGCGTCCGAGGAATGGGCAGTTTCCCCGTTCGCGCATTCGGGCTCGTTCCTAATTAGCCACGGCTCGAACGACGTGCCTCAGTCCATCCACCACTCGTGCCATCCGGTCGTAGTCCAGCTTGTCCGGCGTATCCTGCGGAGTATGGTAGAAGGGATACCGATAGGGGGCCGTATCGGTGATCATGATTGCCGCGTAGCCCTCTCTCCAGAACGCCCAATGATCTGTCCACCACACGCCGGGGACCCACGAGGGCGCCGCGGCGCCTTGCGTCGGGAACGCGGTGTGCGCGCGGAACGCACCGATCGCGCGGTGGAGCAGGGGACGCGATTTGAGGTTCGACACAAACCCGATGAAGTCCCCGACATCGGGGTACGCGAGGTTCAGCGGGAAC
>DASZCG010000154.1:0-5069 GCA_035943355.1 Gemmatimonadales bacterium | reverse complement strand
TGATTGCCCAGGACGCTCAGCAATCAGCGACGGCCGGGTCTCGTCTGGACAATCACTCTCATAGAACGAGAATTCGACAGAACTGTCATAATATTTCGCCCATCATTCCTCGCAGCCTAATTCGACATTTCCGTGCTCAATGAACGAAATAGGCCGGTCTGCCTAAACGCAATATCACTGCAAGCCCCCACGGGCCTCGACACAGCCAGCTTCATCGTGTGCCCCTATCGCCGAACCTTTTCGGCCTCCATAATCGCCTTATGTCCGTGGAACGCCACGTCTACTTCTTCGGCAACGGCCGCGCCGATGGTTCCGCCGCGATGCGGGACATCCTGGGAGGCAAGGGCGCCGGTCTCGCCGAGATGGCCAACCTGGGTCTTCCCGTCCCCCCCGGCTTCACGCTCTCCGCCAAGCTGTGCATCGCCTACGTCGACCATGGCACCTTCCCTCCCGCACTGCACGGCGAAGTCGATCGCCACTTGAAGCACCTCGAGCGCATCACCAAGAAAGGCTTTGGCGACCCGAAGAACCCGCTGCTCGTGTCGGTCCGCTCGGGCGCCGCCGTCTCGATGCCGGGCATGATGGAAACGATTCTGAACCTCGGCCTCAACGATGAGACGGTCGAAGGCCTGATCGCCGGCTCCAAGAATCCCCGCTTCGCCTACGATTCGTACCGGCGCTTTGTGCAGATGTACGGCGACGTCGTGTTCGACATCGGCAAGGAGCCCTTCGAAGCAGAGCTCGAGAAGGCCAAGGCGCGCCGCAAAGTCAAGCGCGATATCGATCTCCCGGCCGACGATCTCCACGACCTGGTGCACGACTTCAAGACGATCGTCAAGAAAAAGACGGGCCATCCCTTCCCCGACGACCCGCAACTGCAGCTCTGGGGCGCGATCGAAGCGGTGTTCAAGAGCTGGAATACGCGCCGTGCCAAAGACTACCGGCAAGTGCACGGCATCCCCGACAGTCTAGGGACCGCGGTCAACATCGTGGCGATGGTCTATGGCAACATGGGCGACGACTGTGGCACGGGCGTCGCATTCACGCGCGACTGCCGCACCGGCGAGAACGTGCTGAACGGAGACGTGCTCACCAACGCGCAGGGCGAAGACGTCGTCTCGGGCGCCCGGACGCCCGAGCCGATCGAGAAAATGAAGAAGGGGAAGTTCGCGAAGATCTATAAGGAGCTCGAGCGTCTCGCCACCAAGCTCGAGAAGCACTTCAAGGACGTGCAGGACGTCGAGTTCACGTTCGAGCACGGCCAGATGTACATGTTGCAGACGCGTCGTGCGCAGCGGACCGGCATCGCCGCCGTGCGAAACGCGGTCGAGATGGTCGATGAAGGATTGATAACGGAAGAAGAAGCGATCCAGCGCGTCCCTCCGCAGGATCTCGATCAGCTCTTCCATCCGATGGTGGACCCGAAGGCGAGCGTCACTGTGCTCGCCAAGGGATTACCGGCTTCCCCCGGTGCCGCCACCGGTGAGGTGGTGTTCGATGCGGACGAGGCCGAGTCGCTGAAGAAGAAGGGCCACGATGTGATTCTGGTGCGTCCGGAGACGTCGCCTGAGGACTTCCATGGCATCGTCGCGGCGCGCGCAATTCTGACGGCGCGCGGCGGCATGACGAGCCACGCGGCGGTCGTGGCACGCGGCATGGGGAAGACCTGCGTGGTCGGTGCCAAGGACCTGGACGTTGATCCGTCCGCTGGACGCTTCCGCGTGAACGGCCGAGTGGTGAAGCGCGGTCAGGTCATCACGGTGGACGGCACTACCGGCCGCGTGATCCTCGGCGAAGCGAAGCTCGTGACACCCAAGGTCGGCAAGGAATTCGACCGCCTGATGGCGTGGGCCGACGCGAAGCGCCGGCTCCGCGTGCGGGCGAACGCCGACATCCCCGCCGATGCGCGGCGGGCGCGTGAGTTCGGCGCCGAGGGGATCGGGCTGTGCCGGACCGAGCACATGTTCTTCGAGGGCGATCGCATCACGCTGATGCGTGAGATGATCGTCGCCGCCGACGAAGCAGGCCGGCGCAAGGCCTTGGCGAAACTACTCCCGATTCAGCGCGGCGACTTCGAGGGGATCTTCGAAGTCATGGATGGGCTGCCGGTCACGATCCGGCTGCTCGATCCCCCACTGCACGAATTCCTGCCGCACACGCGCGAGGAAATCGCGACGCTGGCCAAGCACGCGAAGGTGCCGGCGGCGCAGCTCGCCAAGCTCATCGATTCGCTGCGAGAGGCGAACCCGATGCTCGGCCACCGCGGTTGCCGCCTGGGAATTACCTATCCCGAGATCACCGAGATGCAGGCGCAGGCGATCTTCGAGGCCGCGGGGCATGTCGCGAGCCGCGGCAAGAAGGTCACGGTCGAGATCATGGTCCCGCTCGTCGCGGACGTGCGCGAACTGATGAATCAAACCGCGATCATTCGCCGCGTGGCGCAGGAGGTGTTCCATCGCGAGGGACGCGCGGTGCCGTACTTGATCGGCACGATGATCGAGCTGCCGCGTGCCGCCGTGACGGCCGATGAGATCGCCAAGGAGGCGGAGTTTTTCTCGTTCGGCACGAACGACCTCACGCAGACGACCTTTGGCCTGTCACGCGATGACGCCGGCCGGTTCCTGCCGTTCTACGTGGAGCACGGGCTGCTGCCTGAGGACCCGTTCCAGGTGCTCGATCAGGGCGGCGTCGGCAAGCTGGTAGAAATGGCGGTCAAGCTCGGCAGGAAAACGCGGCACGACCTCAAGATCGGCATCTGCGGCGAGCACGGTGGGGAGCCCAGCTCGGTGAAGTTCTGTCATCGCGTGGGAATGAACTACGTGTCCTGCTCACCCTTCCGGGTGCCGATCGCCCGCCTCGCCGCGGCCCAGGCGGCCCTCGAAGAGGCGGGCGTCGTCAGTCGCACCAAGGCTACTGTTTAGTCATCATGGCGACGAACAGGTACGGAACACAAATAATCAGCAAGCAGATGACGTAAGCGACCGCGGTTGCGCCAATCGCGGCACTCCGCGAGATCCGATGCGTAATCGCAACTCCGGTTCCCGCCAGCCACACGCCCCACACCGAGAACGGGTTGATACCATTCAAAACGCCGCCGAGATAGAGCCCTGCGTTCGGCGCCACCAGATCGAGTCCTAACGGAGGGCGTACATCCTCGAATCCCGTAATCCCTGCCTTGCCACGCACCATCAGTACCGCGATCCCCACGACTGCGAAGAGCACGTACGTGATGCTCGAATAGGCGAGCACGCTGAACAGGGTCTTGTAGCGAGCCTGCGTTCCCGTGATCGACACCGCGATCCACAAGACCCCGGCGCCCGCCGCAAACATCCCCAGGACAACGACTGGTGTGAAAATCAACCCGAGCGGTCCACCACCGGCGCCGCGATTGCCCATCTTCGCCGCCTGCTCCGCACTGAGCGTGCTTTTGAACGCCTCGAACGCAGCCTGCTGATACGGGCGCATCAGGATGGAGATGATGATGACCGCCACTGACAAGACGATCCACGGCGCCACGATACGCGCCCGGTCGCTGACGCGTTTGAACACCGCGTCCGGATCATGGATGACGTTGAACACGTCGAGCATGTCGCTCAGGAAGGTGCTGGTTGTCGGTGTCGGCGATGGCTGCGCGGTAGTGCTCACGAGGTCTCCCGGGAGGATGGGGATTCGGCCACGAATCGGCGCAGCGGGAAACGTAGCGCCGTTTCCCCGCTGCGCGGCCCCCCGGCCCCTTCCCAGTTCCCGGGCGGCAATGTAGGCTAGGGGAGGGACGGAGGCCCCTATGTTCCCCTCTCTCGTGCTGACGGTCGGATTGCTGGTGCAAGCGGCGGGTGGTCCACAGCCGCAAGCGGTTACGAGCGCCCCGCGCCCCCCCCGCTCCCCCCGCCCTCCCGACGCTGTCCGCGTCTGGCGCACCGACTCAACCGCCTACGTGCAGCTACAGCAACCTGGCCAACTCGTGGTTCTGGAGGTCGATGCCATCGGCCGGATCGGGGTGCTGTTCCCATCCGCCCCCTGGGACAGCACGGCCGTTTCGGCGAACGCGCCGGTCGCCGTCGAGTTGACACCGGAAGCCCAGGGCAATCCGGCAACGTTCATTGCGGTCCGGTCCCGCTGGCGCTTCGACTTTGAGGCGCTGCGGTCGGGAATCGAGTGGAATTACGATGCGTTGCTGCTGCAGCCGACCGCGGGCGATCCCCTCGCGGCCCTATTCGACATCGCAGACCGCATCACCCATGGGCGTCCGTACGACTATGGCGTCGTGACGTACGCGCGGGATGGAAGCGTGTTGGCGCGCGGACCGGTACAAGCGCCCGATGTGTGCCTGGGCTGCGTGCGCCGTGCGGCTCCCGTCACGGGTCCTGCTGTCGCGGTTGCCACGAATTCCGTGGACTGTACAAACGCGTCGCTCACGAATGCGTTCTGTGGAGTGAACAGCGGGAGCGTCTCGCTTGCGGCAGCGCCCCCCGCGCCGCCTCAGGTGATCTACGAACCAGCGCCGGTGACGTACACGTACTACCCGCTGTATCCTGGTGGCGCTTTCCTCCGTCAGTCGCGGTTACGATTCGATCGACCGATTCCGACGATGCGCCCTGCGGTGCCGAGTGCATTCTCAATTGCGCCGCGGCTGGTCTCTCCGTCGCCTGGAGTGCTGGGCCGGCGTCCCTGAACTAGAACGGCGAGAAAAGGAGAAACGGGACACGTTGCGCGTGTCCCGTTTCTTTTTTTGCTCGATGGAGGCGCGGGGAATTGAACCCCACCTAACACCGAACAGCAGAACACCATATGCACAGGATGCACAGTTGCAACCACTTGGGCCGGGGTCACTCCCGGCCCGTTGTGCATTCCCTGCACGCAGCGCATCGGGTAAGGCACACTTAAGGCACACCCGGAGTGCGAGGAAAACGGCTGGGACTGGTTTAGCCCATTCCTTCGAGCGTCTTCAAACGCGCGCGGCGATCGGCCTCGAACTTCGCAACCTTCTCCGCATACTCAGCATCGGAGACTTCTCGCCATTCCTGTTCCGGGCTGAGCTGCCGCAGCAACATGAACGTCTCGCGCGCTTC
>DASZCG010000153.1:0-3264 GCA_035943355.1 Gemmatimonadales bacterium | reverse complement strand
CCGCCCCAAAGCTACTACCCCTTACATCCCAGCGGGAGCGTTCAGAGCGAAATGGGCGCCGATGCCGAAAACCCCTCGGGTTGTGCCGTCATTGAATTTCTCTGAATCGAATGCCACGTGTACCCCGAACATGCCGAAGCCCACGTTCGCGCCGAGCACCCAGCCGATGTTGGATTCGCTGGAGCCGCCTGACGGCGTGTGCCAGCGGTTAGATACCGACACGTAGGGCTCGATGGTGATTCCCGGCGTCGGCACGTTCACGCTGGCTCCCGCCCCCACGAACATGTTGGTCGTCTTGGCCATGGTGACAGTGCCAGTGGTGATCGCGCTCGCCGTCCCCGCGCCGGCCTGGATGTTCAGCGCGACCGGCATAAGGCTCCCCCCGATCACGCGGAGCTGCCCGACGCCGGCCCATGTCGTCGTGCTGGAGCTGGCCCCGTCCGGTTTCCAGCTGGAGACGCCGGCCGTGAACGCGAGGTTTGTCAGACCGAGCTCGCCGCGCGCGCCGAACGCGGTGCCCTTTCCGCCGTTCGTATTGGGAAATCCCGCGTCGCCGTTGATGGTGACGCCGGTCCCGCCCTTCGGATTGTTCCAGATAGGCATCCCCTGCCATTGTGCGGCTGCCGGGATTGTGCAGACTGTTCCGAGCAGCATCATGACCAGCGAAGTCCGCTTCATTCGTTTCCTCCACCAGCATAAGGGGCACGGGAGCAACACCAGCGCCTACGCTAGGAAATCACTTCCGCCAAGTCAATTGTGTCGGGCTAATGCACCCACACGGCACTAAGTGACACACCCTCCAGGTCGCCGAGCCCGGCGCTGATCCGTGCGTCAAAGCGCGAGGAGAGCCGGAAATCACCGCCCAAGCCGAGCGCGAAGCGGAACTCGGACGTCCCGTTCCCCGCGACGAGGAAGCCGGTCGGCTGGACATAGGGCACGATGCTGATCTTCGAATCTTTCGGATCGATGCGCCGGCCCAGCGAGAGACCCACCGGCACGATGAGTCCGTTGGCGCCGCTGGCGAAGTGCCCGCCGATGCCGAGAATCAGGGCTCCATCGAGCGGAAAGTCCTCGGTATGCGTGACCACTCGGGTTCGACCCTCGGCGCCAACCAGCAGCTCAGCGTTGCCGGAACCGCCGGGATCGAACAGCCCGCCGCGAAAGCCCAGGTCGAACTTTCCGCTTGCGATCCGATAGACCCCCTCGAACGCGGTGCCGCCACCGTTCGGGAAACTCAGCGCGACGCCGATTTCGGAACGCTTGAATGCGCGATACGGCGCGTTGAAGCTGGGCATTCCGGTCGCTTGTGCAGCGGCCGTGGTTGCCAAGGCGAAACTGGCCAACAACCACAGGGCCCCAGCGAGGTTCGGGCGCATGCCGGTCTCCGAAGATTGGTTGGCGAAGGGTACCCGACGAACAACGCGGCGTTCCGGAGTTCCGGAACGCCGCGCCACCTGCAAGAGGCTTAGTGCCAGAGTGAAATGCCGACGCGCCCGCCGATCGCGAAGTAATCCGCGAACGTGCCGAGGTTGTCGCTGCTGGAGACATACTGTACTCCGACTTCATAGCGCCACGCAGCGCCTTCCCACGGCTTCCGCCAGCCGACACCCCCCTCGAGCTTGAGTGCGGTGCCGCTGCCAGCGCCGCCATCACCCATCACCAGGCCTGCGCCACCGGTGAAGTACCTGCCCCGATGGTGCCCGCCGGTGCTGTTTGCGTACAGCAGGTTGATTTGCGGGGTGAAGAGGTAGGTGGTGTTACCACCCGCGTTTACAGTGTTGAATAAGAACGTCAGCCGCGGCTCCCACATCAACTTGTCACCAGCCGCGGAACGAAGCCGAGACGAATGTCGACCGGCGTCTGGATGTTGATGCCGTCACTGACGCCCGTGGCGTTCGACGCGACGTACGCGACGCCGAGGTCGACGCCGAGTTCGTGCTTGGCCGAGCTCGCAGGCGCCGCTGCGTGCCGTTGAGCTGTGGCTGCCCCCGGAAGTGACAGCGCGAGAGCGGTGAACACCAACCCGCCGCAGAGCTTCCGCATAAACCCGATCCTCCAGTTGGGGTGGGTAAGACCGCCCCATCGTTAAGAACCACACGGTTTTCTGTCAAGCGAGACGCGGTCAGAAAACCGCATGGCCCGCCGGCTAGAAGCCTGACGGGCCATTGGTTACGCAGAAGCAGTGATGCGCTTACGCAGCGACGGGTTTACCTCCAGAACGACATGCCGATGCGCGCACCGAGATTCCACTCGCTGGCGAGGTTGCCGGCCTCGAAGTTGTACTTGAAGAATCCTTCCATTCTCCAAGCGGTGCTTTCAATCGGTATGCGTTTACCAACACCAGCATTCAGAGAGAACTGGTTTTCCGATGAAGCGCCGGTGGCGCTAATCACATTGATTCCAAGACCTCCGGTAAGGTAGAGCCCCTTGCGGGAGGTGCTGTTGCCCATCGGTTTCAAAAGGTTGACGTCAGGGTTGAAAATCAGCAGGTGCCCACCAGCCTGACTCACATACGAGAGGCTCACCCGTGGCTCAACCGACATGTGCCCAGCGGGAAACCCGACCCGTAGATCAACCGGAGTGCCAAATGAAAACGTGCCGCAATCTGTGGTGCAGCCGCTTCCTTCTTGGCCGAACGCGGCACCCAAGTCAACGCCCCATTCGTTCTGTGCAGGACCGCTCGCATGCGTGCTCGGATGAGCGCGCTGCGCAAGCACGACGTGCGGGAGCGCGACCAGCGCGGCGGCCGCTAGTACACAACCCATGAGTTTGCGCATTACCGAATCCTCCACTTGGGGTGGTGAAAACCGCCACATCGTTAAGAACCAGCGGTTTTTCTGTCAAGCATGAGTCGTCTTTTGACACCAATGGCCCGTCAGCTATAGGACTGACGGGCCATGGTTTACGCATGATCCGGTGACGCGGCTCACAGGGAGCCGGGCCGGTTGCGTTACTTCTTGCTGCTGCTGCCGCCGAGCGGGAAGCTCAGACCAAGCGTGACCGGCACCTGAGAAAACGTGGCGTCGTTGGCCTTGTGCGTGAGATAGCGCCCCTCGAGGTACAGGTTCGCCGAGCTCAGCGCGAACTGCAGGCCCGCGCCACCACCGAACCCTACAGCGCCCTTCGACTCACTCACACCAGACGTCGTAACCTTGGTGCTGTTGTAGCCGAGGCCGCCGATGAGGTACGGTCTCACGCTGCCCTGCATGCTGATCGGATAGACGAGATTCGCCATTCCGCCGAGCACTTTGGTATTGCCATCAA
>DASZCG010000152.1:0-5974 GCA_035943355.1 Gemmatimonadales bacterium | reverse complement strand
CCTCCACATACCAGTCCGCCAGCTCGTTCCACGCGAACTCGTAGCACCGCTTGGCCGCCTCGTCGAGCCGGAACTGCTCGAGCGATGTCGTGGTCTCGCGGATCATTGCCTGGGCACGAGACAGGATCCAGCGGTCGGCGAGGGTGAGCTTGCGGCGATCGACCGCGGCGATGGCGGGGATCCTCTTCGGCAGCTGCGCCAGCACGAATTGTCCGATGTTCCACAGCTTGTTCGCGAAGTTGCGGCCGGGGGCGAATGTCGTCTCCAGATCGTTCGGATCGAGGATGACGTCCGCGCCGAGCGAGCTGCCCGCGATCAGCGTCCAGCGCAGCGCGTCGGCGCCGTAGAGCTTCACGACGTCGAGCGGATCGATGCCGTTGCCGAGCGACTTCGACATCTTGCGGTGCTTGGTGTCGCGCACCGTGCCGTGCAGGTACACGGTGGTGAAGGGCAGGCGTCGGTCCATGAAGTGGTAGCCCGACATCAGCATGCGCGCGACCCAGAAGAACAGGATCTCGGGTGCGGTGACGAGGGTGTGGCCGGGATAGAAGCGGCGCAGATCGGGGGTGTCGTTGGGCCAACCGAGGGTCGCGAACGGCCACAGCCACGACGAGAACCAGGTGTCGAGCACATCCGGATCCTGCACGACTGGTCCGCCGCACTTGGGGCACTCCTTCGGATCCACGCGGTCGGCCCACTGATGCTTGCACTTCGTGCACGTGAACACCGGAATGCGGTGGCCCCACCAGATCTGCCGCGAGATGTTCCAGTCCCGGATGTTTTCCATCCAGTTGTCGTAGGTCGCGCGCCAGCGATCGGGCACGATCTTGTACGCGCCTTCGCGAAACTTGGCGAGCACCGGCTCGGCGAGCGGTTTCATCTTCACGAACCACTGGTCCGAAAGCCGCGGCTCGACGACCGTGTCGCAGCGATAGCAGCGGCGCACCGAATGGTGGTGTGGTTCGGTTTTGACGAGCAGAGGACCCAGCATCGCGACGATCTTCTTGCGGGCCTCGAAACGATCCATTCCCTCGAGCTCTTGAGGTACACGACTTGCGTCGTGCATCTTTCCATCCTCCGACATTATCAACGGCATTTCCAGCTTGTGACGGGTCCCGATTTCAAAGTCGTTCGCATCATGCGCCGGCGTCACCTTCACGAAGCCCGTGCCGAATTCCTTGTCCACCACGTCGTCCGCAATGATGGGGATCTCGATACCCACGATCGGGAGGCGAACCTTCTTGCCGATGTACGGCCGCACGCGCGGGTCCTCGGGGTTCACCGCGACGGCTGTGTCGCCCAGCATCGTTTCGGGGCGAGTCGTGGCAACCGTAATCGAGCCTGTCCCGTCCACCAGCGGATACTGGATGTAGTACAGATTGCCGTTCGTCTCGTGGTGCTCGGCCTCTTCATCCGCGAGCGCGGTCAGGCAGTGCGGGCACCAGTGGATCACCCGGTGGCCGCGATAGATCAGTCCTTCTTCCCACAGGCGGACGAAGACTTCCCGCACGGCGGCCGCGTATTCGGGATCGAGGGTGAAGCGCTGCCGGCTCCAGTCGCACGAGCAGCCGATGACCTTGAGCTGCTCGATGATCGTGGTGCCCGTCTTGCGGACGTAGTCCCAGGTGCGCTTGACGAACTCGTCGCGGCCCAGGTCGAAGCGCGTCTTCCCCTCGGCGGCCAGCTTCTTCTCCATCACGTTCTGCGTCGCAATGCCGGCATGATCGGTTCCGGGCAGCCACTCGGCCGCCCGGCCCCGCATCCGCTCAAACCGGATCAGCACGTCCTGGATCGTGTTGTTCAGGGCGTGGCCGACGTGCAGGATGTCGGTGACGTTGGGCGGCGGAATCACGATGACATACGGTTCGCCGTCCGGGCGCGGCTGGAAGACGCCGGCGTCGAGCCAACGCTTGTAGATCGCGCGTTCTACGGGGCGTGGATCGTATGCCATTCCTTAATATAGAAGCGGCCACTAGAATATCGTCCAATGCCGACTACCGATGACACACTGCCGCCGAGTCGCGTCGTCCGCTGGCTGTTGCTCGCGGGCGTAATTCTGTTTTCGGTGGGACTCTATTTCCGCTTCGGGTTGCGGGTTGAGCCAATGGGCACCGCGGTGCCCGCGACGACGTCGACTCCGTAGCCATGCCCCCTTCCGAGATTCAGGTCGTCCTGCCGGATGGGAGCACGAAGACCTTACCGGCGGGCGCGACCGGCGCCGATCTGGCGAAAGCGATCGGCCCCGGCCTCGCCAAGGCCGCGCTCGCCATTCGGGTGAACGGCGATGTGCGCGACTTGCAGCGGCCGCTACCCGATGGCGTCACAGTCTCGATCCTGACTGACAAAGACCCTCAGGCGCTGGACGTGCTGCGTCATTCGTCGGCGCACGTGCTCGCGACCGCGGTGCGACAGCTGTTCCCCAAGGCGCAGATCGGCTTTGGTCCGCCGATCGAGGACGGATTCTACTACGACTTCGACATCGGGCGGCCCTTCACACCCGAGGACCTCGCCGCGATCGAGCAGAAGATGGCCGAGGTCACCAAGGCGGATTACCCGTTCATGCGCGAAGAAGTCTCGCGCGCCGCAGCCAAGCAGCGCTTCACCGACGATCCGCTCAAGCTGGAAAGAATTGGTGATCTCAAGGAGGGAGAGATCATCTCGGTGTATACCGACGGGCCCTTCGTCGACCTGTGCCGCGGGCCGCACGTCCCCAGCACGGGCCGGATCAAGCACTTCAAGCTGCTCCATGCGGCGGGCGCGTATTGGCGCGGCGATGAGCGGCGCCAGATGCTGCAGCGCATCTACGGCACGGCCTGGTTCAGCAAGGACGACCTCGAGGGGTACATCCGCCGGCTCGAGGAAGCGCGCAAGCGCGATCATCGCGTCATCGGGAAGCAGCTCGATCTCTTCTCGATTCAGGAGGACGTCGGGCCGGGGTTGATCCTGTGGCATCCCAAAGGCGCGATTCTGAACTTCGAGCTGCGGCGCTTCATCGAGGACGTCGTCCTGCAGCGCGGCTACCAGCTCGTGTACACGCCGCACGTGACACGCGAGCAGCTGTTCTTGCGTTCCGGCCACCTGCCCCTCTATGCCGCGAACCAGTTCCCGCCGATGGCGGCGGGCGAGGGCGAGTCGGAAGACGTGCGCTATCGCGTCAAGCCGATGAACTGCCCCATGCACATCCTGATCTACGCGAGCCAGCAGCGCAGCTACCGCGATCTCCCGATTCGCCTCGCCGAGATCGCGAACGTGTATCGCAACGAGCGGTCGGGGACGCTGCACGGCATGCTGCGCGTGCGCGGCCTGTCGATGGACGACGCGCACATCTTCCTGCGGGAAGATCAGATCGAGCAGGAGGTGTTCGCGCTGCTCGATATCGTCGAGCTCGTCATGGGCAAGACGTTTGGATTGAGCTACCGGCTCGACCTCGCCACTCGACCCGACAAGAAGCTCGGTACCGACGCGATGTGGCAAGTCGCTGAACAGGCGCTTGAAGGCGCGTTACGGCGCCGCGGGTTGACGCACAGGATCGATGCCGGTGGTGGAGCGTTCTATGGTCCGAAGATCGACGTCAAGTTCAACGACGCGATCGGGCGGGAGTGGCAGGGCGCCACGATCCAGCTCGACTACGAGCTGCCCGAGCGGTTCAAGCTCGAGTACACCGGCACCGACAACAAGCCGCACCGCACCGTGATGATGCATCGAGCGATCTTCGGGACACTCGAGCGATTCGTCGGCTTCCTGATCGAGCACTTCGCCGGCGCGTTCCCCCTCTGGCTATCGCCCGAGCAGGTGCGCGTGCTGCCGATCGCCGACGCACAGCTCGACGCGGCGCGCGCCGTGCACGACACGCTGGTGCAGGCCGGGATTCGGTCCCATCTCGACGAGCGCTCCGAAACGCTGAACTACAAGATCCGCGATGCCGAGACGCACAAAGCGCCATACATGGCGATCGTGGGTCAGCGCGAGGCGGAGGCGAAGTCTGTGGCCGTGCGGGTGCGGGGTGCGGCGAACAAGCAGGTGATGATGCCGGTTAGCGAGTTTGTAGGGAAGCTCAAAGAAGAGATACACACTAGGAGTTTGAAGCCGTTAATTTGATTGAGGTTTTCTAACCCCGGGCGCAAGCCCGGGGTAAACCAAAACGGAAGCTCAGGGATCAGCGGAAGCTCAGGGATCGTAGAGTCCCGGTTCATCAAGAGAGGGACCGGCCCTTGTAGGTTTTCCCCGGGCTGGCGCCGGGGGTCAGGACACCTAACGACACATGGCCAACAGCGCTGAAACCACACCTGTCATTGTGAGCGCCTGCCGAACTCCCATCGGCAAGTATTTGGGCGGTCTTTCGCCGCTTCCCGGACCCCGTCTCGGTGCCCTGGTGATCCGCGAAGCCGTGCGTCGCTCGGGCGTAGCCGACAGTCAGGTCGAAGAAGTCATCATGGGCAACGTGTTGCAGGGCGGTGAGGGGCAGGCGCCGGCACGCCAGGCGGCGATTCATGCCGGACTTCCCGGCACGATCCCGGCGATGACGATCAACAAGGTCTGCGGCTCCGGCCTCAAGGCCGTGATGCTCGCGGCGCAGGCGATCAAGGCGAGCGACGAGCAATGCATCGTGGCCGGTGGGTTCGAGTCGATGTCGAACGCGCCGCACTATGTCTACGGCATGCGCGGCGGTATCAAGGCGGGCAACACGCAGCTGGTTGACGGCATGATCCACGACGGGCTCTGGGATTCGTTCTCCAATACGCACATGGGCAACCTTGCCGAGTACACCGCGAAGAAGGCGGGCGTGACGCGTCAGGAGCAGGACGAATTCGCGCTCCAGAGTCATCAGAAGGCCGTGAAAGCTCTCGAGGCCTGTCGATTCAAGGCGGAGATTGTGCCGGTCGACAAAGTCGAGAAGGACGAAGGTCCGCGTGCTGACACCTCTCTCGAGAAGCTCGGGTCGCTTAAGCCGGTGTTTCAGAAAGACGGGACGGTGACAGCGGGGAACGCGCCTGGCCTGAACGACGGCGCCAGTGCGCTCGTCGTGACGTCGCTGGCGTTCGCCAAGGCCCACGGGCTTACGCCGCTGGCGAAAATCACCGCCTACGCGACCGGCGGCGGCGAGCCGAAAGATCTGTTCTTCGCGCCGATCGTCGCCGTGCAGAACCTCATGAAAAAGGCCGGCACCAGGATTTCGGATTACGATCTCATCGAAGCAAATGAAGCATTCGCGGTGCAGGCGCTCGCCGACGGCAAGGCCCTCGGCTGGGACTGGTCGCGCGTGAACGTGCACGGCGGCGCGGTGGCGCTCGGGCATCCGATCGGTGCTTCCGGCGCGCGCGTGTTGACGACACTGTTGTACGCGCTCAAGCAGTACGGCAAGCGGACCGGACTCGCCACGTTGTGTCTCGGTGGCGGCAACGCAGTCGCCCTGTCAGTGGAGACTCTCTAAATGGGTGTCACGCTCGTACAAGCCCAGCGTTCGGTGGTGTTGCGGAGAACGGTCAGTGTCGTGTTGGGCGCGCTACTTGTCGCCGGGGCGGCGCAGATCTCGATACCGCTCCCCGGCACGCCCGTGCCCATGACGCTGCAGCCAATGGCCGTGCTGCTCGTGGGTGGGCTGCTGGGTGCACCCCTCGGTGCGCTGAGCATGATCCTCTATTTGGCGATGGGCGCGGCGGGACTGCCGGTGTTCACGCCGACGGTGCCGTTGGTTGGGCTTGCCAGACTCTTCGGACCTACGGGCGGATACTTGCTCGCTTATCCGATCGCGGCCTATGCGGTAGGTAAGTTTTCTGACCCCGGGCGGCAGCCCGGGGTTAGACAAGCCTGGGTGCCGGTCGCCATTGGCGTCTTCGTTGGCCTGGTGCTCATCCACCTCGGCGGTCTCGCTCAGCTCGCCATCCTCACCGGCAACATTTCTGCCGCGGCACAGCTGGGCACGCTGCCGTTCCTGCTGGGAGACCTATTCAAGATCGCTGTGCTGGTGCCGGTC
>DASZCG010000151.1:0-3262 GCA_035943355.1 Gemmatimonadales bacterium | reverse complement strand
GCTTTGACCTCGTCCTGTGATGCTTCCTGTTCGGTCAGCAGGTGATCGAGACCGAACACGAACAGCGTGTCGACATCCGACAGCACGCGCTCATCGAGGGGCAGACGATACCCGGCTTGATCCACGCGCTGGAACACCGGTACGACGTGCCCGGTGACTTCCCCCACCAGTTGCTGGAACGGTAGCCAGGCACGGAAGAACAGCTCCAACGCGCCCGCGATGCCTTGGCTGAACACATTCGGATCCGACCACTCGGGCCCTTCCCAACTCGGCCACTCGACGCGGCGTACTTCCGTCATCGTGGAAAAGCGATTGTCGAGCGCGGTGACATCGCGGTTCGCCTCGCCGGGATAACTCCAGCACACGTAGATGCTCACGCGCCGGCGGCCCGGCGTCAGCTTGCGCGGAACATGGACCTGGTTGTAGGTGCGTGCGGCACCTTTGGCTTCGACTTTGGGCACGTAGATCTTTGCTTCCGCCATGACGTTCTCCTTGATGCTTATGCGCGCGCGGCGGCCGCGAGTGGGCTCTGTTTCGACAGCCATCGCGCCAAAGGCATCAGCGTTACCAGACTCACCACGGCGATGACGACAACCATGACGACGACTTTCGGATCGGAGAAGCTCTGGCTGCCGACCACCAGCGCGGCGGCGATGTTGCGTTGGGCGGTCCCCAGGCCCAGCACGGCCCGAGTGTCCGCCGCAGGCCCGCCGAGCAGCTGCCCGATCACAAAGCCGATTGCGATGAACAGCACGCCGGCGAGAATGGCGCGCGTGCCGATCACCGAGATGACGCTGGCGAAATTCACCACGACTTGCAGCGCAATCAGCGCGATCAGGCCGAGGTTCGACCCCTGGTCGAAGAACGGCTTCACGCGCGCGGCAAACACCGGGCGTTTGGCCTTGACCACCAGCGCGCCGGCCAACGGCAGCAGCATCAGCAGGAACAGCGACGACGCAATCTTCGCGGGGTTGACCGAAACTCCGGGCAATAGCACCGGCAACACCAGCGGCATGTAGCCGACCGTAACGACCATCAACAGCACCATCAGCCCGACGGCGAATGCCAGATCGCCTTTCGCGATTTGCGCCAGCTTCGGGAGGAATGGCGCGCCGGCCGCCGTGCCTAACACGAGCAGACCCACGCCGAACGGCACGTCGAGCCGCAGCAGTCTCGTCAGCGCGACCGCGGCCAGAGGCATCAGCACGAGATTCGCCATCAGGGACAGCGCGACCAGCCTGAGGTTGCGCAGCGGGCCGATGATCTGCCCGACCGTGAGGCCCAACCCCATCGACAGCATGCTCGACAAGACGAACACCAGCATCGCGACCGGGACGGCGTTTTGCAGGAGGTCCAAGCTCTACGCTCGGGTCATGGTTTGCCGGCCCCGCTCAAATAGCGGAGCGCGCGCAGGCCGGGCAGGAAGAAGTACGCGCCGCCGCGCACGGTCGTAAACGCCGGCAGGCCGGTGATTTTCTTCCGGATCGGGCGCTTGGGGATCTTGAATTCGAGCGTGCCGTCGTGCGTGCCGATGATCGGGTCGCGCTCGTTGCCGAGCTCGTGGAAATTCTTGTCGTTGGTCCACACGTTCTGCGCGAACTCGAACTGGCGGGTCAGGCTCGCGCAGATCACAAAGGCTGCAATGCCGCGCTCGGCGCCGTCTTCCGGCGCGCCTTCCGGCAAGGGGGGGCCATAGGTCGCGCCCCGTCGAATCATCCGCCGCCGGGTCATGTTCGCGCCGGTATCCCGCGGGTTCATCCGGCGGATGTGCGAGCCGAGCGGCACCGCATACCCGTGGGGGTCCTGCTGTTTGTACTTGAAGTCGTTGTGGCGTTGCGAGTCCGCGCCCAGCGCCGGGTCGTCCTTGTCGGGCGCGAGCACCAGCGGCGCGCCGCTGCGCCAACGGCCCATCAGTTTCGCGGCGACGAGCTCCTGCTCCTCCGGGGTCTTCCCGTTCGCACGCAGAAAATCGCGGAACTTGCCGACGTGTTCCTGCAACCGCCGGTACGCCATGAAGCTGCCGTTGCGCGACAGCATCTCCGGCTGCGGCAGATTGACGTGGCCGTTTTCGTCCGGGTAGCCGAGGATAAACTCCCCCGCTTTCAGTGGCGCGCCGGAACCGGGGTTCGGTGTGTCGCCCGAACCTTCGATGACCGGCTGCGACAACCTGTCGCGGTATCCGAAGTGATCGTGTGCATAGTCGAACGGCGGCGTCGCCTCCAGGTCGAGCGTGGACAACACCGCGACGCCCTCTGAACGCGCCACGAGTCGTTCGTGCTCCGCGCGGCACCGCTCGCGTTCGTTGGCGTCGCGCGCGAACAGCATTACGATCGCGTGCAAGTCCGGGCCGGCGAGGCCGCCGACCCAGTGGTCGGGATGACTCGCGCCGGTGTCGCCGAGCATTTCCGCGCGCGCAACCATCCCCTGCTTGAATTCCTCGGGGAACGCGGCCAGCGCCGCTTCGTCCACGCCCAGCGCGCGGAGGCCGTTCCAAGTGAAGGCGACGGTCACCCAACGTTTGTTCTTGTCCACGCTGTCACGCATGGCCTGCGCCGATTGCACGGTCTCCAGGGCGGCGGACAGCCACGCCCGCCCGGCCGTGGCGGAGCGGAACGACAGGAATTCGTATCGCCCCGTCATCGCGGGCGCGCGGGTGAGGAGGATGTGCTGGATATCGTCGAATTCGAGCACCTCGACGCTCACTGCATGTCGTCGAGCATCGTCGAGAAGGCCGCCTTCAGCCGGAGTGCCTTCTTGATCTCCTCGGCGCTCACATAGGGATACTCGCCGTATTCGAGGAAACTCGGGTACTGATGCTCGCGCACGAACTTGATGAAGGACGGTGTGTTCGTCTTCCAATCCTTGGGAAAGCCTTCAAGGTTTTCGAAGACCGTGTTCAGGCCGGTCGCGCCGAACAGCGCCACCGCGTCTTCGGTGTACTTGTCGAAATCCGTGTCGAAGATGCCCATATACTGGAAGTAGGTGTCCCCTTTGATCGTGAAGAGATTCCAGCGCAGATAGTGCAGCTTGAGCACCGCGAGGCAATCCGGCTGACCTGCGACCGCCTTCTCGATATTTCTCGCATACTCGTAGAAGTTCTTCTCGTGGCCCGGAATGATCTTCGCGATGATCGAGAAGCCGTAGCAGGCCGGGGTCTTCGGGAAGATCGGGCCATAGCGGCCTTGCTCGACTTTGTCTTTGAAGTATCCGCCTTCCGGGATCGCCGTCGCGGCGGGTTTGGTCCAGTCGTTCTGCTTCGATG
>DASZCG010000150.1:0-42255 GCA_035943355.1 Gemmatimonadales bacterium | reverse complement strand
CCCCCGCCCCCCCCGCGGCGGCGCCCGCGCGTTTGCCTCCCGCGCCCCCGCCGGCGGCAGTCCCCGCGCCGGTTCGTGTGATTCCGCCGCCGGCCGCGGCCATTCCGCAGCCTCCACCGTCGCCGTTTGCGCGGTTCGATCGTCTCAGCGACTCACTGTCGCGCGCGGTGCGCACCTATCGCGACCGCGCGGAGCTGTTCGCCAGCGGCCGCATCGACTGCAGTGGCTTGGCGAATGGGCTCGCCTCGGTCGAGAGCCTGTGGAGCAGCTACAACGCCGAGCGGCGCACGCACATGGCAAATTTTGACCAGCGCCGCGCGCTCCTGGATCAAGCGATGTACGCGTCGGTGGATTCAGTGGAGAGCCGCTTCGAGCAATCGGCGTGCCCGCGGCCCTCGAGATGATCATCGGTCATTGAACATTGATCATCGATCGTTGATATTTCCTACGCCCCAGGTCCGCAGGCTTTCCGCTCGTGAACCGCGTCAGGCCCCCGCAGGGAGCAGCGCTAAGCGATGTCGGGATTCGTTGCGGGGTGCCTGGGGCAATTCACATCAATGTTCCATGATCAATGATCATTGATTATTGAACATTCGATATTCGCGCTTTCATGTAGATTACGGTAATGATCGCATTAGCGCGCAAGTATCGCCCCAAAAAGTTCTCCGACCTCATCGTCCAAGACCACGTCGCGGCCGCGTTGCGCGGCGCGATCGCCCACGGCCGCGCGGCGCACGGATACCTGTTCGCTGGTCCCCGAGGGGTCGGGAAAACCACCGCCGCCCGCATCCTGGCCATGGCCCTGAATTGCGAGCAGCGCTCGGCGGCGGGGGAGCCCTGCGGGGTGTGCGATTCCTGCAGCCGCATCTGGACGGGCGCGGCCAACCTCGATGTCGTGGAGCTGGATGCCGCTTCCAACCGCGGCGTGGACGATGCCCGCGATCTACGCGAGCGGGCGATGTACGCGGCCAGCACCGAGTCGGGGTCCAAGGTGTACATCGTCGACGAAGCGCACATGCTCACGCGCGAAGCATGGAACGCGCTGCTCAAGATTCTGGAGGAGCCGCCCCCGCGCGTCGTCTTCGTCTTTGCCACTACCGAGCCCCAGAAAATCGCCAATACGGCGGCGCCAATTCTGTCACGCCTGCAGCGCTTCGATTTTCGACGGATTGGTCCGCACGCCATCATCGCGCGGCTCAAGGAGGTGGCGAAAGCGGAGCAGCTGCAGGTGGAGGACGATGCCTTGCACCTCATCGCGAAGAGCGCCAACGGCGGGATGCGCGATGCATTGTCGCTGCTCGACCAGGTGCTCTCGTTCAGCGAGGCCGGTGCTCCGGTGAGCGCGGCGCGGGTGCGCGAGGTGCTTGGTCTGGTTCCCGACGAGCTGTACGGCGAGATGTTGCGTGCCATCGTCGAGCGCGATCCCGGCGCGATCTTCCCGCTCAGCGAGCGCCTGCTCGAAGCCGGCGCGGACCTTGGCGAATTCGTGAACGGTGCGGGTGAGACTCTCCGCGCTCTGCTGCTCGTGGGTGTCGGGGGCCAGCCGGAGGGGCTGACGGAGGGACTTACGGCTCTGATTCGCGAGTACGCGCCCCAGCTTCCACCTGCGGACATCGTGCGCTTGCTCACCATCCTGGGCGAGTCGGAAGAGCGGCTCAGCCGCAGTGCGAATCAGCGGCTGCTGGTCGAACTGTTGCTCCTGCGATGGGCGATGCTGGATAGGACGGTGGAGCTCTCCGAGGTAATCGACGCGTTAGAGGCGGGCGGGCGGACGGGCGGGCCCGTGGGCGGTAAGCCGGAGCCAACTCCGCTCGAGCCAAACCGCCCGCCTGCCCGCGCGCCCGCCGGCCCGCTTGGCCAAAAGCTCGAGCTGACGCTCGACAACGTCCGCTCGGCCTGGTCGAACATCGTCGCTGAGGCGCGCGCCAAGACGCCCATGCTGGGCAGTCTCCTCGTCGAAGCGGAAGTCGTCGCGGTGGACGGGCGAATCATCACGCTGCGGCCTGGTAATGCGGGTCACAGCGAGGGACTGGAGCGGCAACGCGATACTATTGCACAGGCGATCGGCCGCTTCATCAGTGAAGCACCCCGGGTGAAAATCGCGGGCGGGCCTGAGAGCGGCACCAAGGGCGCGGTGGCACCGGAACGCATGACTGAGGAGGGTGCCACGGCCGAGCGGCTGAAGAGCCTGCGCGCCAAGGATCCCACCCTGAGCGCGGCCGTGGACGCATTAGATTTGGAGCTGCTCGATTAAGCTTGCTAACGCTCCGACGAGGGGTAACTTTCGATATATGGCGGATTTATCTAGCCTGCTCCAGCTCTCCCAACAAATGCAGGGGCGGCTTACCGAGATCCAGACGCAGTTGGCGCAACAGACCCTGACGGTCTCCGCCGGCGGGGGCATGGTCCAAGCCACGGTCGATGGACGCGGCCACATCCGCGCCATCAAGATCGACCCGGAGGCGGTCAGCCAGGGCGATGTCGAGATGCTCGAGGATCTCGTGCTCGCCGCGGTCGCGGAGGCGCAGAAGCGCGCGGCCGAGCTGTACCAGGCCGAGGTGCGGAAGCTGGCGTCGGGACTGCCGTTCCCGTTCCAGCTGCCGCCGCTCTAGGCCGGCGGCCACTTCGTGTCCGCCATCGAGGAGCTCGTGGCGGAGCTCGCCAAGCTCCCCGGCATCGGGCGCAAAACCGCACAACGTCTCACGTTCCATTTGCTGAAGCAACCCGCGGAGGCCGCCGAGCGATTAGCGGAGGCGATCCGCCGCGTCCGTGGCCAGGTGATGGCCTGCGGCACGTGCGGCAACCTCGCGGATGAGGAGCCGTGCCCGATCTGTCGCGACCCGCGGCGCGATGCCACGCTGTTGTGCGTGGTGGAAGAAGCGGGCGACGTCGGCGCCATCGAGCGCGCCGGCCGGTATCGCGGGCGCTATCACGTGCTGGGCGGCCGGATTTCCCCGCTCGACGGCATCGGTCCGGATGACCTGCATGTGGACCGGCTGCTCGCCCGGCTGGCTAATGGGTCGGAGGTACGCGAGGTTATCGTCGCGACCAATCCCTCGATGGAAGGTGAGGCGACGGCCACCTATCTCCAGCACGTGCTGAAGCAGCTCGGCAAAGCCGGACTTCGGGTCACGCGCATCGCGCGAGGATTGCCGGTGGGCGGCGACCTCGAATACGCCGATGCGGTGACCATCGCTCAGGCGCTGGCGGCACGGCGCGACATGTCCGAGACCGATTAGGAGGAGCATGGCCGGAGCCGCTAGCTGGTCCTTCAACGAAAACGATTTCAAGCTGATCCAGACGCACCTGCAAGCGTTCCTGCGTGACTCGAACGCCCGCTGTGCGCTGCTCGTCGACCGCAATGGCCAGCTGGTCGCCACCGTCGGGGAAACGCCGCAGTTCGATCCCACCGCCTTCGCCTCACTCACCGCCGCCGATTTCAGCGCCAACGATCAGCTCGCGAAGATGATCGGCGAGGCGGAATTCGCGTCGCTCGTGCATCAGGGTGAAAAGGAGTCGATGTATCTCGCGGACGTGGCGAAGCGGGTGATTCTCGTCATCCTCTTCGATCAGCGGGCGACGCTGGGCCTCGTCAAGCTGAAAGCCAAGACCGTCGTGGGAGCCCTCAACAAGATCTTCGAGGAGATGTTCAATCGGGTAGGGACGGGCCAGGCCCAGCCGGGTCTGCTCGAAGGGGCAGAGGACGAAATTGACAAACTCTTCGGTTAGCGGGACGCGCCCATGTCGATGATCAACTACGCGTCCCGCGAGATCAATTGTAAGCTCGTCTATTACGGCCCCGGGCTCGGAGGGAAGACGACGAACCTCGAGCACATCTACGGCAAAGTGTCGCCCAATACGCGCGGCAAGATGATCTCGCTCGCCACCGAGACGGAGCGGACGCTGTTCTTCGATTTCCTGCCCGTCGATCTCGGCACGATCCGCGGCTTCAAAACCCGGTTCCACCTCTACACGGTGCCGGGCCAGGTGTACTACAACGCGAGCCGCAAGCTCATTCTCAAGGGCGTCGACGGCATTGTGTTCGTCGGCGACAGCCAGATCGAGCGGATGGAAGCGAACGTCGAGTCGATGCAGAATCTGTACGACAACATGTCGGAATATGGCTATGACCTCACGAAGATTCCGTTCGTGATTCAGTACAACAAGCGCGATCTTCCCAACGCGGCGCCCATCAAGGATCTGCAGGCCGCGCTGAATCCCGGATGGCCCGTCGAAGACGCCGCGCGGCAGAAGGTGACGCCCGACCCCTCCCACCCGGGCGAGAATTTGATCGACAAGGTCGGCGGGGACTGGGTCGGTCGCGCCGCCTACCACGAGGCGGTCGCGGTGCGCGGCGATGGTGTATTCGACACGCTCAAGGCGGTCAGTAAGTCGGTACTCAAGACGCTAAGCTGATGGCTGGGCCCTCCCCAACACCCTCTCAGCGACCTGCCGTCATCCGGTGGACGCTGCCCAACATGATCACCCTGGCGCGCATCTGTCTCACGCCCGTGATCGCGCTGCTGCCGTTCATTTCAGGCTACTGGCCGAAAGTCATCGCGTTCGTCGTCTTTCTGATTGCCGCATTTTCGGATCTGCTGGACGGCTACATCGCGCGGCGCTACGGTACGATCAGCCAGCTCGGCATGCTGCTCGACCCGATCGCGGACAAGCTGCTGCTCTTCGCCACCCTCATTCCGATCTTCTGGATCACTCGACACCCCACGATTCTCGTGGACTATCGGATCCCATGGTGGGGCAGCCTGCCGGTCTGGGCTGCGTTGCTGCTCGTGGGTCGTGAAGTGCTGATTACGGCGTTTCGCTTTTTCGCCAAGCGACGCGGCATCGTCATCCCCGCCGTGGGCGCCGGAAAACTGAAAGCTGTGGCGCAGAACATCTTCATCGGCGCGACGATCGCGTGGTTCGCCTGGAAGGACGCGATCGCCGAGATGCACCTCGCCGGCGCGTTCCGCAATTTCTGGGATGAGTTCCACGGCTGGTTCGTCTCCGTGACGCTCGCGGGCGCGATCGTCCTGACCGTGTACTCGCTGCTCGTCTACCTCTACCGCTACCGGGCCCTCCTCAAAGTCGGCAAGTGAAGCTCGAGGTCGTCACGATCGGCACCGAGTTGTTGCTGGGTCTTACAGCCGACACGAACGCCGCCGAGCTGGGGCGCGCCCTCTCGAGCGCGGGCGCCGAGGTCGTGCGTCATATCTCGGTACCCGACCGCCCTGACGCGATTCGCGCCGCGATCGCCGAGTCGCTCCAGCGCACCGGATTCGTCATCACGACGGGCGGTCTGGGGCCCACGCGCGACGACATGACCAAGCGCGCGGTCGCGGATCTGCTCGGCAAACCGCTCGAGCTGCACGAAGACATTCTGCGGGCGTTGGAAGCACGATTTCGGCGGCTGGGACGACCCATGCCCGCGGCCAATCGTACGCAGGCCGAGGTGCCGCGGGGGGCAACCGTGCTCCCGAATCCGCGGGGGACCGCGCCGGGGCTGTGGGTCGAGGATCAGGACGGCCGCGTCGTCGTGCTGCTCCCGGGTGTCCCGTCGGAGATGCGCGGCCTCCTGGCCGAGGAAGTATTGCCGCGCTTCGCAGAGCGACAGCATCGCCAGAGTCGCGTGCACCGCGTCGTGCGATCGCGGACCGTGCGCACGACCGGCATCGCCGAATCGGCACTGGCCGAGCGTGTCGGCGCGATCGAGGACGAGATCGCGCCGCTGACCCTCGCCTACATTCCCTCGACCGACGGCGTCGATCTCCGTGTGACTGCGTGGGCGCTGCCTGAGGATGAAGCGGAGCGCCTGCTGGCCGCCGCGGCGGCGCAACTGCGGGCGCGCGCCGGCGAACCCGTCTACGGCGAGGACAGGACCGACCTCGCGGCGACCGTGCTCGAGCTGCTGCGCGCGCGGAAATCGCGGCTGGCCGTCGCGGAGTCGTGCACCGGTGGCCTCCTGGGCGGGAGGATCACCGCGGTGCCCGGTTCGTCGGACGTCTTTGTCGGCGGGGTCGTCGCCTATGATGACGCCGTCAAACGCGAGCTGCTCGGCGTCCCCGCAACGCTCCTGCAGCAGTATGGCGCGGTGTCCGAGGAAGTGGTGTCGGCGATGGCCGCCGGCGCGCAGGCCCGCTTTGGAGTCGACGCCGCACTCGCGGTCACGGGGATCGCCGGCCCGGGCGGTGGTACTGAGGAGAAGCCGGTTGGTACGGTGTGGCTTGCGGCTCGGCTGGGTTCTGACGTCCGCGCGCTGCAGCGGGTGTTCCCGGGCGATCGCAGCGAGATCCGCGCGCGATCGGCGCAGGCCGTCCTCGACCTGCTGCGGCGCGTTATCGGCACGATCGGCCCATGAATCGGATCAATGCGCCCGACGGGACACCCCTGATCTTCGATGCGTACGAGCCGCCGCAGGCTCACGTCGCGGTGCTGTTCCTGCACGACTGGTATCCGCCGGGACTTGCCGATCGCTGGACACAACTGGGCGCGCGGCTCAGGAGCGCCGGATTCGCCGCTTACTTTCTCGACCAGCGCGGCCAGGGTCGCTCAGGCGGACGGCGGGGACATCTGTCACGGTTCAGCCAGCTGCTGGGCGACCTGCAGGCGTTTCGCCGCGCCGTGCGGCAGCGTCAGGACGTTCCGCAGGTTCTCGTCGGGCACGGCTTCGGCGGGCTCATCGTGCTGCGCTACCTCGAAACGCAACCCGGCGAGCCGCCCGCGGCCGCAATTGTGTCCGGCCCCTGGCTCGCGTCTCACGTCACGCCGCCGGCCTGGAAACGGCTCGCGGCCAGGCTCGCCGATTTGTGGCCGACGCTCCCCACAGGCCGGGGCAGCCACTACATGACGGCGGGTGCGCGGGCGGAGCTGCAGTGGGCCCAGCGCGCCGTGCTCGCCGATTGCCAGCGCATCGAGCGCCCCGTGCTGTTCCTGCTCGGCGGAGCGGATCGCCTGATCGACCTCGATGCCGCGCGCCGGCTCGCCGAAGATCTCGCCGCGCGCGCGACGCTCAATTGGTATGCGGAGCTCTCCCACGATCTCTTCGGCGTGCAACGCGTCATGGACGACGTCATGACCTTCGCCAGCACATTCCGATCACGGTCGGTGTGATGGTTCGGGGTTTCCCTCCGGAGTCTTGCTGGCTTATCTTGTTGCCGGACTGAAAGTTCCAACATATGCCCAACAAACGTCATCCCCATTCGCCACCCGTTCCTTCGCGCGACCCCGACACGAAGGAGCCGCTCGTCGCCGATACGCCGACCGAGGCCGCGGCGCCGCCGCCTGGCGGTCCGTCAGAAGTCGAGGTGTGGAAGGACCGGCATCTGCGGCTTGCCGCCGAATACGACAACTTCCGCAAGCGGACGGCCAAGGAGCGGACCGAGACCTGGCAGCGCGCACAGGCTGAGCTGATCTCGCGCCTGGCCGATGCGCTCGACGATCTGTCACGGTTTGCGCACATCGATCCTGCGGAGACCGACGCCAAGACCTTGCACGAGGGCGTCGAACTGGTCGAGCGCAAAGTCTGGAAAGAGCTCGAGGGCGCCGGCGTCACCCGCATCGACCGGGTCGGCGTGCCGTTCGACCCGAATGTGCACGAAGCGGTCACGACGCAGCCGGCGGCGAAACCGGAGCAGGACCATACCGTAGGCCAAGTCGTGCAAGCGGGCTACAAGATGCGGGATGTCCTGCTGCGGCCGGCCCGCGTGATCGTGCTCACCTGGCAGGGCCAGTAATGGCGGCACAACGCGACTACTACCAGACACTGGGAGTCGCTGAGACCGCCACGACGGACGAAATCAAGAAAGCCTTCCGCCGCCTGGCCAAGCAGTACCACCCGGACCGGAATCCCAACAATCCGCAGGCGGCCGATCGCTTCAAGGAAATCAACGAAGCGCACGACGTGCTGAGCGACGGCGAAAAACGCAAGAAGTACGACCAGCTGCGCCGGTACGGCGCGTTCGCCGGTCCGAGTACCGGCCCATTCGGCCAGCGTGGCGCTCGGCGGGGGGGTGGCCCCGGTGCTCAGGGGACGGGCCCGGCCGACAGCGGCGATTTCGACATCTCGGATCTCGGTGGACTCGGCGATCTGTTCTCGTCGATCTTCGGGCGTCGCGGCACGGGCCGCGACGCCGAGCCGGAAGAGGTCGAGACCAGCGTCACGATTCCGTTCCGCGTCGCGGCGCTGGGTGGCCAGGTACCGATTACGCTGGCCATGCCCGAGGTGTGTCCGACCTGTGGCGGCAGCGGTGCCGCGAAGGGCGCGACAGTCAACACGTGTCCCGAGTGCAAGGGCCGTGGCACGGTGTCGTTTGGCCAAGGAGGCTTCGCCGTCAATCGCCCGTGTCCCGTCTGCCGGGGGAAGGGAACCGTTCCGTCGCAACGCTGCCCGACCTGTCAGGGTAGCGGTGAAGTGCGCGTCGAGAAACGCATCACCGTCGACATTCCGCCCGGCGTGGAGGACGGCGCCCGTCTGCGGTTGAAGAACCAGGGGCCCAAAGGCCGCGGCGATCTCATGGTTGTGATTCACGTCGCGCCCGATCGCTTTTTCCGGCGCGAAGGACTCGACGTCATCGGGGTCGTGCCGATCAACGTCGCGCAGGCCATGTTGGGATCGCGCATCAAGGTGAAGACGCTCGACGGCAAGAGCGTGGTGCTGCGCATTCCGCCCGGCACGCAGCACGGCCAGCGCTTCCGGGTACCGCGAGTCGGGATTGATAAGAACGGCCGCCGCGGTGACATGTACGTCGAAGCGCATGTCACGCTCCCGGAGAAGCTGAGCGCCGAGGAGCAGGAAGCCGTCAAAAGTTTTGCGGAAAAGACCGGATTGAAGTACTGAGACGATCCCTCCGTGGCGCCCCAGCCCCACACGCCGCTCCCGAGCCACAGTTTTGCAACAAAACTTCCCAATCGCCATGAGGGCAGCACCGGCACGGACGTTGCTGCACTCCGGAGGGGTTCGACCTCTCCGCTCGGCGGGATCCGGCGCTTCGCGAACCTCGAGCACCTCCGGCGGTCCGTGCCGCGGGATGACAACTTGCCTCACGTGTCGAGACTCGGCGTTAACTTGCGAACGCGGTGTCGTCGTGTTTTGTTTGTTTTCCACCAGTTGATTTGGCGTCTTGCTTCTGTGATGGGGTGTAGGTCAACTGGCAGACCGCCCGGCTGTTAACCGGGAAGTTGGAGGTTCGAGTCCTCCCGCCCCAGTTTCATAGACGATACGTCTGCTTGGCGAGGTCGTACGCGAGCGCGTGCGCCATGTGGCGCGCGTCGCTCTCGGCGACCACGTGACGCGCGACGAGACCGGCGAGGTAGTTCGCGTCCATGCGGCGCGCCAGGTCGTGCCGCGCCGGGATCGAGCAGAACGCGCGGGTGTCATCGTTGAACCCGGCTGTCTTGTAGATGCCCGCCGTCTCGGTCGTCCGCTCGCGAAACCGCCGCATGCCCTCCATCGAGTCGTGAAACCACCACGGCGGCCCGAGCCGCACCGCGGGGTAGTGTCCGGCGAGCGGGGCGAGCTCGCGACTGTAGGTGGACTCGTCGAGGGTGAACAGCACCAGGGTGAGTCTTGAGTCGTTTCCGTACGCGTTGAGCAGCGGGCGCAGGTTGCGCGTAAATTCCGTGGCGACAGGAATATCGCCACCCCGATCGGGACCGAACCGGTCGGATATCAGGTGGTTGTGGCCACGGAGCGCCCCCGCGTGGATCTGCATGACCAGGCCGTCTTCGAGCGATAGGCGCGCCATCTCCATCAGCAGATGAGCGGTGAAACGCTGTTCGTCATCGCCAGCAGCCTTCCCTTCCAACGCCAGCCGGAACAGACGTTCGGCCGCCTCTTGCCGCAGTGCTGCGGTGTACGGCGCGACCACCCCGTGGTCGGTCGCAGTGGCGCCCAGGCTCTTGAAGTAGTCGCGCCGCTCGGCCAGGGCGCGCAGGAAGCCTGCGTAGTCGCCAACCCCGAGCGTATCTAGCGCCGGCCGCCAACCCGGCGCCGCGATCCGGAACAGCGCGTCTGGGCGGAAGGTGGGGATGACGCGCCCCCTCCAACCCGAGTCGCGGATGGCGCGGTGGTGCTCGAGCGTGTCGGTTGCAGCATCGGTGGTAGCAAGGACTTCGATCTTGAATCGCTCGAACAGCGCTCGGGGGCGAAACTCGGGAGATCCGAGCTTCTCCTGGATCTCGTCGTAGATCCGGGGCGCAGTGTCGCCCGACAGGGAGTCTGTGACGCCGAAGACCTCGTGCAGCTCGTAATCCAGCCAGCCGCCGCTCGGCGTGCCCCGAAACAGGTAGTAATGGTCCGCGAAGCGCTGCCAGATCTTGCACGGATCCGTCTCGACGGGCGCTCCGTCCCGGCGCGGAACACCCAGGTCCTCCAGCTGCACGCCGTGCGCGTAGAGCAGGCGCAGCACGTAGTGGTCCGGCTGCACGAGGAGGGCAGCCGGCTCCGGGAACGGCGCGTCGTCCGCCAGAATCCGCGGATCGACGTGGCCGTGCGGTGAGATGATGGGCAGGTCCCGCGTGGCTTCATAGAGCGCTCGCGCGACGCGCCGCACTGCGGGATCCGGATCGAAATAGCGATCCTCGGCGATGATAACCGGCCTCCGTTAGACGACGGGCGTCCAGCCCGGGGCGTACTCCCGCTGCCAGTAACGCATGGCCTCGTCGTCACCCAGGATGCGGCCGGAGGTCGGGTCGATGCGCAGCGCGCGCCTGGTGCTCTGGGCGATGTTGCCCAGGTGACACAGCAGCACACTCTTCGCTCCCTCCACGATCGGCTGGTGCAGTGCGGCGCCCGTGCGGATCGCGTCCAGGAAATTTCCGATGTGCAGTGCGGTCATGTCGTCGTCGGCGCTCAGGCTGAGGGCGTCTCCACGCTTGGCGGCGAGCGCTTGCTTCAGGGTCTTGCCCTTGAGATCGTATATCGTGTAGCCGTCGCGGTCCACCACCGCGCTGCCGCCCGTGCCGAGAATGGCGGTGCCGCGGCCGCGGTCGAATGTCTCCAGGCCATTGCAGCTCTGCCCCTGCCAGATGATCGTCTTGCCGTCCGCGAAGTCGAAGCAGGCTTCTTGAGTGTCGGGAAACTCCCAGTCGTCGTCGAAGTGGTAGCGGCCTCCCGTCGAGGTGACGCGGACGGGGGAATCCACGGCCAAAGCCCAGCGGGCGACGTCGATCTCGTGCGTGCCGTTGTTGCAGATCTCGCCCGTACCCCAGCGATGAAACCAGTGCCAGTTGTAGTGGATGACATTGTCGCGATACGGCGTGTGCGGCGCCGGCCCCTGCCACAGCTCGTAGTCCAGGTTGGACGGCACGGGCGCTGCCTTCCCGCGCCCGATGCTCGCGCGGGAGTTAGCGTACCAGGCGCGCGCCTGGTACGGCTTGCCGATGATCCCCTCGCGGATCGCCTGCATCAGCTCGATGGAGAGGGGGGCGGAGCGCTGCTGGGTGCCCATCTGCACCACGCGCTGGTGCTTGCGCTGCGCCTCCACCAGCAGCTCGCCCTCGCGCGGGTTGTGCCCGCAGGGTTTCTCCAGATACACGTGTTTGCCGGCCGACAGCGCGAGGATGGTGGCCGGCGCGTGCCAGTGATCGGGCGCCGCCACCACGAGCGCGTCCACGGTTTTGTCGTCCAGCACGCGGCGGAAGTCGCCGAGCGTTTTCGGTGCCGGCCCCGTTGCTTGTGCCTCGCCGACCGCAGTCGCGCCCTTGGCCAGTACCTGAGCGTCCACGTCGCACACATACGCCACCGCGACGTTCGGCGTCTTCGCGAACACACGGCCGAGCACCGTGCCACGGCCGTTCAGACCCATGATGGCGACGACCACCTTGTCGCTCGGCGTGCGTGCCGATCCGAACAGCGGTGACCGCCGCGCCGCGAGGCCGAGGCCGGCGGCCGATACTGTTTTGACGAAGTGCCGGCGTTTCATAGCTCCCTCACTTTGAGGTTGCGGAAATAGACTTCGTCGCCGTGATCCTGCAAGACAATGTGGCCCCGGCGACGCGTGGCGAATCCCTTGATAGGGTGGTACTTGCTCACGGCCAGCAGCGAATCCATGCGTGCCGTGCCGAGCTCGAACTCCACGATCTTCTTGCCGTTGAGCCAATGCTGACCGTGGTTGCCGCGAAAGATGATACGCGACTCGTTCCATTCCCCGACGGGGCGAAGGTGCTTCGCCGAGCTCGGCGCGATCAAATCGTACAGCGCGCCCGCGCGATGGGTGGGCAGCTTGCCGTCCTCGTGACGGTCATCGTCGAGCATCTGATACTCGAATCCCAGCGCCGCGTGATTCGGCGCCTGGGACACCGAGAGCTCCTCGGAGACGTTGTACTTGACTCCGCTGTTTGCTCCCGGCGTGATCTTCCACTCCCAGGTCAGCTCGAAGTCCCCGAATGTGTCGACCGTCATGAGGTCGCCGCCGTTCAGCGGCTGCCCATCGGGCAATTTCGGCACGTTGCCGCTCGCGATCTTCTTGATCGCGCCATTCTCCACCGTCCAGTGAGCGGTTGGTACGGTGTCGTAACCCAGGCCGCGCCAGCCGACGAGGGTCCGTCCGTCGAACAGCAGCCGCCAGCCGGCGTTCAGCTCAGCGGCGGTTATCTCGTTCGGGCTCGCAGGCGCTGGAGTCGTTTGCAGCGCGAGCAGCAACAGCGGCGCGATCATGGGAGCTCCTTCAGCCGAGCAGGCTCGAGTTTCGGGGCCAGAATTTGGACAAGGGTCCACGCGGTCACGTACGCGAGACCGCATACAAAGAATATCGGCGTGTAGTCGTTGCCGTTGGCGTCGAGAATCCTGCCGGTGACACGCTGAAACAGTACACCACCCATGGCACCGGCAAACCCGCCGATCCCGGAGATCGACCCCACGGCGGAGCGTGGAAACATGTCGCTCGCCAGGGTATAGACGTTGGCCGACCAGCCCTGATGGGCCGCCGCGGCCACGCTGACGATCAGCACGGCCGTCCACATCGTGCCTGCGTAAGGGGCCAGCGCCGTCGGCACGATCACCAGCGCCATGAGCAGCATCGTCGTCTTGCGTGCCCGATTCACCGTCCACCCCCGCTTGATCAGCCCGCTCGACAGCCAGCCACCCGCGATCGAGCCGACGTCGGCCACCAGATAGACAACGATGAGCGGCAGCGCGACCTGCGCCAGCTTGATGCCGTATTTCACGTCGAGAAACTTGGGCAGCCAGTACAAATAGAACCACCAGATCGGGTCGGCCAGCAACTTGCCGGCGACGATCGCCCACGTCTGTCGGAACCCGAGTAGCTGGATCCAGGGCACACGCGCGGTGGCCTCGTCGGCATCATTCGAGTGCGCATGTGCAGGAGGACTGCGGTACAGCGCGAGCCACAGAATCAGCCACAGAAAACCGATGGACCCCGTCACGATGAACGCCCAGCGCCAACCCCACGTCAGCGCGATCCAGGGAACGAGGAGTGGAGTGACGATCGCCCCGGTGTTGGTGCCGGCGTTAAAGATCCCGGTGGCAAGTGCGCGTTCTTCTTTCGGAAACCATTCGGTGACGGTCTTGATCGCGCCGGGAAAGTTGGCGGATTCGCCCAGCCCGAGCAGCGCGCGGGCGGCGGAGAAGGCGGCGGTCGTGCGGGCGAACGCATGGCCCATCGCGGCGAGGCTCCACACGATCACCGCGGTGGCGAACCCGCGCCGCACACCGACCCGATCGAGCCAGCGTCCTGCGATCAGAAACCCGAACGCGTACACCAGGCTGAACCAGGAGACGACGTCCGCGTATTGCGACTCCGACCAATGCAACTCGCGCTGCAGCGTGGGCGCCAGGATGCCGAGCACCTGCCGGTCCACGTAGTTGATGGTCGTGATGATGAAGAGCAGCGCGCAGATCGTCCACCGATACGCGGGGCGGGGTGGGGCAGGAGCCTCTGCGGACGTCACTGCGTCAGGCCCTCCCACAGTCCCTGCAGGTACATGGCGCCGAGGGCGCGATCGTACAGCCCGTAGCCGGGCCGGCCCCGCTCGCCCCAAATCATGCGGCCATGATCAGGTCGCATCGGACCGGTGAAGCCCGTGGAGTGCAAGGCGCTCAGTACCGCGCCGAGATCGACTCCGCCGAGCGCGGATGGGTGGGGCGTTTCGTGAAACTGCCGCTCGCCCGTCACACGCACGTTCCGGCAGTGGGCGAAGTGAATGCGTCCCAGGGCACCCAGACGCTGCGCCATGGCGGGCACGTCGTTTTCGGGGAGCGCGCCGAGCGACCCGGTGCAGAACGTCACGCCGTTGGACGGATTGTCGACCAGCCCCACCAGCCGGACGAGATCGCGCTCGCGGCAGATGATGCGCGGCAACCCAAAGATGGGCCACGGGGGATCGTCGGGATGGATCGCCATCCGCACACCTGCCTGTGCCGCGACCGGCACGACGCGCTCGAGGAAGTACGCGAGGTGCTCCCACAATTGCTCGGCGTTGACGTCGCGGTATGCGGCGAGGAGTGCCTGCAGCTCCGCGGCTCCGTAGGCGGCGGCCCAACCCGGGAGATCGCCGGTCCCTTGCCGCAGATCCACGGCGGCGAGCGCTCGATCGTCGTACGCGAGGGCGCTCGAGCCGTCCGGGAGCGGCATCTCCAGATCGGTGCGCATCCAGTCGAAGACCGGCATGAAGTTGTAACACAGCACCGATATCCCCAGCGCGCCCATCGCGCGTACGCTCTCGCAGTAATTCGCGATCAGACGATCCCGGCTGGGGCGGCCGAGTTTGATGTCCTCGTGCACGGGGATGCTCTCGACGACTGCGAGCGTGAGGCCCGCTGCATCAACCTCGGCCGCGAGACGCTCGAGCCGCTCACGCGGCCAGGGCGCCCCAACTGGCAAGTCGTACAGGGCGCTGACCACGCCCCGAACGCCCGGGATCTGGCGGATATGTGTGAGCGGGATCGGATCGCCGGGACCGAACCAGCGAAAGGTCATGTACATTGGCGGACCAATTGTTCGACATCGTCCCGCGTGGCGCGGCCGAAATCCCCCGCCACGCCGAGCTTCAAGGCGCCGGCCGCGACCGCGAACTGCAGCGCCTCGGAGGGTGCCTGGCCGCCCAACAGCGCCGCGATCAATCCCGCGGCGCAGCTGTCGCCACCTCCGACGCGATCGACCACCTGCACAACGTGCCGCCGGCTGCGCGCGCTGGCACGGGTCGCGGCATCGTACAGGATCGCGCTCCAGGCGTGTTCGCGCGGGCCGAGGATGTCTCGCTGCGTCACCGCGACGAGGCGACAGCCATATCGCTCAGCCAGGCGCTGCCCGAGGGCGTCTCCCTCCGCCTCGACGCCGAGCAATGCGCGCACCGCCTCCCGGTTCCCGATCAGGACGTCCGCCTGGCGTGCCAGGGGCTCGACCAGAGCGCGCGGGTCTCGGCCGCGCCACAGCGCTTCGCGGTAGTTCAGGTCGAGGCTGATGGGGACATGTGCCGCGCGCGCGGAGGCGATCGCGTGGGCGAGTGCAGCAGCTGGTGCGTCCCCGAGGGCCGGCGTGATTCCAGTCGTGTGGAACCATGCCGCGCCGGCCAGGACCCGCGTCCAATCGATTTCGCCGGGATCGATGGTGGCGAACGCCGACCCCGCGCGATCGTACACCACGCGCATTGCTCGCAGGTCGGCACCGGGCTCGACGAAGTACAGCCCCAGCCTGCTCCCGCCGCGCACAATCGAATCCGTTTTTACGCTTTCGCGCCGCAAGGCGTCGAGCGCTGCGTCGCCCAAAGGGCCCTCGGGGAGGCGCGTGACGTAATCGGCCACGAGGCCCAGATGGCTCAGCGCCACCGCCACGTTGGCCTCCGCGCCACCGAAGAACGTGTGCATCTCGGGCGATTCGAACAGTCGCTGGTTTCCGGGCGGGCTCAGCCGGAGCAGCATCTCCCCGAAGGTGACGACGCGCGGTCCATGCCCGCTGCTCACGTGCGCGCTCCGGCGACGGCCTGAACGAGCGCGCGCGATCGTGCCGTGAGCTCCGCCCACGATTCCTCGTGGACCAGTACCGGGTTGACGAGCGCGCCTCCGACGCTCACCGCCGCGGCTCCGGCGCGAATCCACTCGCCTGCGTTCTCGAGCGACACACCACCGGAGGGCACCACACGCAGGAAGGGGAGCGGGGCGAGGACCTCGCGGAGGTAGCGCGGGCCGACGGCGCCGGCGGGGAACAGCTTCACCAGGCGCGCGCCGGCGCGCCACGCCTCGAGCAATTCCGTCGGCGTCAACGCGCCCGGCAGACAGGGCACGTCGTGGTCGCGACAGTAGCGCACGACGGCCCGGTCGAGCGTCGGGCTCACGACGAACCGCGCGCCGCGCGCGATGACGTCCCGGGCCGCCTGTTCGTCGACCACTGTGCCCGCTCCGATCACGCAGCCTTTCAGAGCCCCATCCGACGCGAGGTCGGCGATGGCCGCCAGCGCGCCGGGCGTGGTGAGCGTGATCTCGACGGCGCCGATACCGCCTGCGGCGAGCGCCGCGGCGGCCCGGCGCAGCCGATCCACGCTCGTCTCACCGAGGCGCACGACCGCGATGACCCCGCTCGCGAGCAGCGCCACCGCGTCAGTCATGGGCCGCTCCCAGGGCTCCCTCCACACCGTCGCGCTCGATCTCGCACTTCCAGCGGTCGACGGCCCCGACGAAGTCCGGGAGCCGCGACGCCTCCGCGAGCGTCTCCAGGGGAGCTCGCAGGACCAGCAGGTGCGCGGCGCACGCCAGCGCGAGACGATGTGGCGCCCGGCCCCTGCGCTGTGTGAAGGAGCCGATCAGGGGCACGACCCGAATTCGCATCTTGGTCCGCTCGATCTGCGCTCCATTCTCGAGGCCACGCTCCGCCAGCGTAAACAGGCCATCCTGGGCGTTCAGCTCGGGTGCCTTGCCCTGCGGCGCGCTTTGCACGACGACGATCCGTCCGGCCGATCGGCCGGCGCGGTTCGCCGCGTCCACCGAGGCCGCGCACAACGCACGGAGCAGCATGCCGGTGCCGAATTGGAGCACCCGCTCCGGGAGCTCGTGCCGGCGGTACGCGTGATCGGGCCAAACGGCGCCGCTGAGACTGGGCAGGATCCTCACGACGCCCTTCAAGGTAGGCGCGCTCACACCAGAGAGCTAACCCTCGCCATTCTGGGATTGCGCTTCTTGCCAACGACGCTGCTCCGGTATACGGTGGTCCTACACTGGTTCGGAGGGGTGTGGATTTGTCGGCCGGCGCGCCCGAGACCTCGTCACGTAGACTCGCGACACTCGCCACGTTCGCGATGTGGCTGGACGCCGGGTGGCGTATTCCCGGCACGAATATCCGCTTTGGTCTGGATCCCATCCTGGGACTCATCCCCGGCGTGGGCGATGCTGCTGGCGCCGTCCTTGCCGGGTGGATCTTCGTAGAGGCCATCCGGCTCGGCGCATCTCGCGCGACACTCGTGCGGATTGCCGGCAACGTGGTGCTCGATGGCGGTCTGGGCGCCGTCCCGATCCTCGGAGACATCTTCGACTTCGCATGGAAAGCCAACCTTCGGAACGTCGCCCTGCTGGAACCCCACGTGCTGGCGCCGGCGCACGCGCGTGGGACCGACCGCTTCTTCATCGCGTGCGTGATTGGTGGCGTTATTCTCGTGATCGCGGGCGTACTCGCGCTGGGGATCCTGGTGACGCGCTGGGCCTTCCGCGCACTGGCGGGCGCATGACGAGCAAGGCGCGCTGGTTCTGGTCGGCGAGCTGGGCCGCTGGGGTCGCGAGGCGCAGAGCGGGTGATAGCTTTGGGCTGTAGTGGCCCAGGCACCCCCTCTCACTCCCATTGCCGCGGCGCTCGCCGATCGCTACACCGTCGAGCGTGAGTTGGGTCGCGGCGGCATGGCGACCGTGTACCTGGCCGAAGAAAAAAAACACGGCCGCAAGGTCGCGATCAAAGTCCTGCGCGCCGAGATCACCGCGGCGCTCGGCACCGAGCGGTTCCTGCGCGAGATCGGCATTGCCGCGCAGCTCGCTCACCCGCACATCGTACCGCTGATCGACTCCGGGGAAGCCGGCGGGCTGCTGTATTACGTGCAGCCCCACGTGCCCGGCGGTTCGCTGCGCGAGCGGCTGCAGGAGCATCGCCGGCTGCCGGTCAAGGATGCGCTGCGGATCGCTCAGGAAGTGGGAGCGGGTCTCGACTTCGCGCACCGCAAGGGCTTCGTGCATCGCGATGTCAAGCCCGAAAACATCCTATTCGCCGACGGCCATGCCGTCCTCTCCGATTTTGGCGTGGCGCGCGCCTGCTGCGACGCTGACGAATCGGATGACCGCAGGCAGGTGACCGAGGTGGGGATCGCCGTCGGAACACCCGAGTACATGAGTCCCGAGCAGGCGAGCGGCGACACGGAGCTCGGCACGGCGAGCGACGTCTACAGCCTGGCGTGCGTCGTGTACGAGATGCTGGTCGGCGAGCCCCCGTTCAGCGGCGAAGCGCCTCGCGTCATCATGGCCAAGCAGGTCACGGAAACGCCCCGGCCCATCCGCGGCATGCGCCCCGAAGTTCCGGTGGCGGTCGAGCGCGCGCTCGATCGTGCCCTCGAGAAGGATCCCGAGCAGCGCTTCACCAGCACGGCGGAATTCGTGGCGGCGCTGGTGGCGCCCGACAGTTCCACGGCCGCACGAAGGACGACGCGGTCGATCGCGGTGCTGCCGTTCGTCAACGCCAGCCCCGACGCCGAGAACGAGTACCTGAGCGATGGTATTACCGACGAGCTGATCGACGCGCTCGCCAAGATCTCGGGACTGCGCGTCGCATCGCGCACGTCGGTGTTCGCCCTCAAGGGCAAGCCGCTCGATGTGCGCGCGGTCGGGGCGCTGCTTGGTGTCTCGGTGGTGCTGGAAGGCACGGTCCGCAAAGCGGGAGACCGCTTGCGCATTACGGCGCAGCTCACATCGACCGACGATGGGCGCCTGCTCTGGTCCCAACGCTTCGACCGCAAGCTGGTGGATGTGTTCGCGATCCAGGACGAAATCGCGGCGACCATCGTCAACACATTGCGGGCGTCGATGTTCGCCGACTTGTCCGAGCACGTGCCGCGCCGCTACACGGAGAACATCCAGGCCTACGGGCTCTACCTCAAAGGTCGATTTGCCTGGAATAAGCGAACGTCGGAAGGAGTCGCGGAGGCGGTTGGCTACTTCGAGCAGGCGATCGCGGAGGATCCGAGCTATGCGCCCGCCTACGCCGGGCTCGGGGATTCGTACGCGCTCGACGTCGACTACCGCTCGATCCCGGTGGCCGCTGCCTACGCCCGCGCCAAAGAGTACGCCCGCAAGGCGCTCGCGTTGGACGAGTCGCTCCCCAGCGCCCACGCGTCGCTCGCCTGGGCGCTGTTCATCTACGACTGGGAGTGGGATGAAGCAGAGCGCGAGTTCCGGCGTGCGATCGAGTTGAATCCGCGCTATGCCAGCGCGCATCAGTGGCTCGCCTTCCTGCTCGCGGCGCGTGGCCAGTTCGATGCGGCCCTCCTGGAAGGCCACACGGCGATCGAGCTCGATCCGGCGTCCGTGTCGGCGCGCCGGGCCCTGGGCTGGGTCTATTACTACGCGCGCCGCTATGACCAGGCGCGCGAACACCTGGCGCGTGCCATCGAGATGAATCCCATGGCCGTCGAGAGCGCCCGCATGCTCGCCAGCACGCTGGCGCTGCAAGGCGAGACCGCCGATGCGGAGCGGGTGCTGCGCGAAGCGCTGACGCTGCCGGGCGCCGGTGCCTATACGAAGGCGACGCTGGGATGGGTGCTGGCGCGGTCAGGCAAGCGGACCGAGGCCGAGCAGCTGCTGCGGGAGATCGCGGCCGCCAAGCAGCAGGGGTACGTCTCGCCGGTCGCGTTCTCGATCCTGCACATCGGACTGGGCAACCTGCCCGAGGCGCTCGACTGGGCGGAGCGCGCGTACGAGGAACGTCGGGGCTGGCTGGCCTACGTGAATGTCAACGCCATTTTTGATCCGTTACGGAATGAGCCGCGGTTTAGGGCGCTCGTGGATAGGATGCGATTGTAGGGGCGCCCGCTGCTGCGCCCCTACACACTACCGTTCGGCGTCAGCGCTATTGCCCTACGGTAAAATCCAACCTCTTAAGCACGTTGCCACCCTCATCCCGAATCTCTACATGCCACGCCCCCTTCGCGTCGGCGGGCACGTTCTTGCGGCTCCACGTCCGCCACGGCGATCCGCCGACCGTCAGCGGGACGTCGCCCACGTTTTCATCGCCGTGGAACCAGACATGGTGCAGCGTCTGGCCGCCCGCGCCGGTTACGCGCATCCAGAGCACCACGGTTCCGACGCTGTCGGGGAATGCGCTCCCGGTATCCTGCGGTGCGCGATCCGCTACCGAGCGCGCCAACACCGCCTCCACGTCCACCGCGCTCGCAGCAGCGGCAGGAGCTGGGGCTGGGGCAGGAGCCGGTTTTGAAGTCGTGTCCTGTGCGGCAGCACGTGCTGCCAGTCCAACCATCATCAACAACACCAGCGGCGCTTTCATCACTGCACCCCCTGGTTAAGGTTCGCGGCTTGAGTTACGCCTGCGGCTGCGGCTTGAGTTACACGCCTGCGGCTGCGCCGTTCCAGCCAGGCGCCCACCACGGCGGCGATGAGACAACCGCACAACGTTCCGGCCATCTGAAAACCGAGCTGGTACTCGAGTTGGATCCAGTGACACTTGGGCGCGAAGATCGGCCCCACCAGACGACCGCAGGTGTTCTGCGAGAAGGCAAAGCCCCAGCTCGCGGCGAGGCCAAAAATCAGCGGCAGCAGCGCGACGAAGAGGTGACGTAATTGGATCTTCATCGGCCACGCTCGATCTTCCAGCGATCTATCATACGACCTCCTTCGATCACGACATACTCATCGAAGTGTGCTTCGGTCAGGCAGGAATGATTGGGGATGATCTCGATCTGTTGTCCGACCTTGAACTTCCCCTCAATGGCGGCGGGCGCGGCCGCGCGAATCAGGCCGTGCTCCTGCGAGACCGATGCGAGGGTGAGCTCGGGATGACCCTTCACCTCACCGAAGACGGGCTCGAGTCCCAGATGGGACGGCCCCAGATCCTTGGACAGGGACAACGCTCCCGTGTCCACGACGAAGTGCGACGCGCCGGGTTGATGTGACACGACCGTGGCAAGTGCCGTCACGGCGACGTCTTCGGGTTCACAACAACCGATGAGCACCATCGTTCGATCGTAAAAGATGTAATTGCCGGGCCGTGTTTCTGTGACGCCCGTCAAGTCTTTTGCGGCCGCCATGGCGGGCGTCGAGCCTACACTGACGCCGCGCACGGGCAACCCGTCCTTACGCAGCAGCTCCGCGAACCACGCCATGACCTGCCGCTCCTGCTCGGCGACTTGCGCCGCCTCGGCTTTGTTGCGGGTGCGATACGCATGCCCCGAATGGCTCAGGATGCCGTCAAAGGTGACACCACGCTCGGCACCCAGCTCGCGCGCCACATCGAGCCCGTAGCGCGACGACGGATCGACGCCGGCGCGATGGTAGCCGCAGTCCACCTTGAGCCATACATGCAACCCCGTCCCGCTGAGCGCCTTCGCCGTCTCGAGATCGTCGAGCACCACGCGCAACGTCGCACCACTATCGGCGATGCGCTTCACGTGCGGTACGTGGGTGCGATCGAGTGGAAACGCCCACGTGAGATCGCTGAATCCCCCGCGCGCGAAGGCCTGCGCTTCGAACAACGTGGATACCGTAATGCCTTTCGCGCCGTGCGCCATCTGGCGCCGTCCCAGCTCGAGACACTTGTGGGTCTTGATGTGCGGCCGCAGCGCGACGCCGAGTCGTGTCGCCCGATCGGCCATGTGTTTCAGATTGCGCTCCATCACATCGCGATACAGAAGCAGGGCAGGGGTCTCGACGTCGATCATGCGGATCTCCGAACCAGCACGCGGGCCTTGTTGCCGATGGGAACGGTGCGAAAGAAAGCATACTGCAGCGGGTTGACGGAATACGTCTCCCACACCTCGAGCACCAATCCCGCCTGCTGCGCGGCAAACGCGAACGATGCCCGGCAGAACTCCTGGACGTGGCCCGGAACGTAGGTCGGCGCGTAGCCGCGTCGATGAATGCCGAGCCGATCGAGCAGCCGGCGCAGGCGCGCGTCGAATGCGTCGATGTTGGGGAACTCGAGCACGCCCGCCCCACCAGGCTTCAGCAGCGCGCGAATCGTCACCAAGGTGCCGACGGGGTCGGGGAGGTGCTCCAGGACATGGGTGAGCACCACACAGTCCCAGATTGCGTCCTCACCGTTGTACGACGCGATGTCGGACGTGACGACGTCGAGCCCGAGCGCCTCGCGTACGATCTTCGTGTGCTCGGGAAACAACTCGACGCCCTTCACGGCCCAACCATCTTCGCGCGCGAGCCAGAGGACTGTCCCGTCGCCGCAGCCCAGATCGAGCATCCGGCCCCGCCGCGGCATGTGGCGCTTGATGAACGCATAGGTTTGCCGGTGACCCCGGTTTTGCCGTGTCGGGGCTCGCGGATCGACGCGCGTCAGGATGTACTTCTCCTGATTCACCCCGGCCCGCGTGTCATACACGACAAGGCGACAGGTGCGGCACCGATAGTACCTGAATTGGCCCGCATTGCCCTGCGTGTAGAACAGCGGCAGGTCGGTGGCACCGCAGAGTTTGCAGTTCACCGCACCAGGTGGAACGCCGTCTGGCGCCGCAGAATCCAGCGCATCTGCCCATCGGTTCCGAGCTCGGCGTCTTCTTCCTGCGCCGAGCGGACCGGCTGATTTCCCCATTCGGGAAGCGGGGTTGTCGCCTGCAGCTCGATCGAGAACCACGTGCCCGGGAGCAGCGGCACTTCGCCGCGGCCCGGTACGCCTTCCTGGTGATCCCACAGCCCGATGAGCGGGCCGGCGCCATGTCCGCGGTCCCCGATGGGATGCGTGTAGACCGTCCCGTTGATGCCGGCGGCGTGCATCGCGGCGAGCGCCGCGGCCAGCACGTCGTTGCCTGAGCGGCCGGGCCGCATCTCCGCGAGTAACAGGTCCTGCAACCGGTTGGAGTTGAGCAACGCTCGCTTCAGTCCTTCAGGTGCGTCGCGTTCCCCATCCCGGAGCACGTAGCCCATGTGCTGGGTGTCCGTGTTGAGGCCGAGCGCCGTAATGCCGAAATCGCAGTGCAGCACGTCGCCGCGTTGAATCACGACCGTGTCGCTGCCCGTCAGATCCTGACCGCGTCGCTGCACATCCACGTCGGTATGGAACCACGTGCCGAGGCCCAGGTCGTTCACGCGCTGGCGCATCCACCAGGCGACGTCGTCCGTCGTGGTCTTGCCCGGCGTGATCACCGTGTTCGAAAAGGCCGTATCGATGATTGCCCATACCACGTCCATCATGCGGCGATAGACGGGCAACATTCCCGGCGCGCGAATCGCCTGATAATCGAGCGGCAGCCGGTCGGCCCGAACGACCCGGTCGAGGTATCCGGGCGGCAGTGCGCGAGAGAGCTGCTCCCATTCACCGGCGGAGAGTCCGTCGGAAAACGCATGCGTGTAGGAAATGTCGACCGCGATGGTTTTCGGATTGCGCTCGCGTACCAGTTTCGCCAGCAGATCCCACTGGCCCTGTCCCACCAGTTCGGGTCGCCGCCCGATGGTGGGGTCGACCGTGTCACGGGCTACGTAGGCATCGTAGATGCCGCCCTGCGAGCCGCCGCCCAGTGCCAGGCGCTCGATGCCCCTCGATCCGCGGTCAGTGAAGACATAGATGGTGCGGCGCCGGGCGAACATGGTGGTGGGCGAAACCAGCGACCAGAAGACGGGATCCTCGTTGTACTCTCGCATCGCCACGATCCACATCTCCACGCCGTTCTGCCGCATGAGGCGGGGCAGCACTGAATCGAGCCGGTACTGCAGCCACTGCTGCTGCGCGGCCGCCTGCTCACGCAACGTTCCGAGGGGACGTGCGGGTGTGGAGGAGAGCGTGGGCCCCTGGAGCAGGAGGGTGACGAGGAGCAGCGACGTCATTGCGAGAATCCGCCTTTCACGACGGCGTAGGCGAGGCATGCCCAGCCCGCCAGGAAGCACAGTCCGCCGAGCGGGGTGATGGCGCCGAGCCAGCGCGTGCCGGTCAGTGCGAGCGCGTAGAGACTTCCCGAGAACAGCAGCGTGCCGGCGAGGAACAGCCAGCCTGCAACGCGCACGATGGACTCCGGCCAGCGCGTTGCCGCGATCGCCACGACGAACAATGCGAGCGCGTGATACATCTGATAGCGGGTACCGGTCTCGAAAACGGCGAGCAGGTCGGGAGTGAGGCGCGCACGCAATGCGTGCGCCCCGAATGCGCCAGCTGCAACCGCGATGAATGCCGAGATGCTGCCCGCGAAGGCAAATCCCTTATCCATCGAGGCGGCGGCCCGTCACCTCCACTCGATGCATGCGCTCGATGCGACCCGATCCGCCCACGAACGCCGAAGCGGCCCAGCTCACGAGGCTCACGATGATGGCGCCGAGTGTCGCGGAGAACAGGCCGGCGACGTGGAACCCCGAAACGAGCCACGCCACGAGCGTCAGCGAGATGCCGTTCACCACCAGGATGAACAGTCCCAGCGTTACGACGGTCAGCGGCAGCGTGAGGATGATGAGAATCGGCCGGATGACGGCGTTCACGAGGCCCAGGACCAGCGCGGAGATGATGAGTGCTCTCGCTCCCGTGAAGGCGATCCCGGGGAGCAGTTGATCCGCGATCCACAGGCCGAGGGCGGTGATCAGCAGCCTGATGAGGAATCCTCTCATGGCGCTGAAGATAACCTGCCGGCGACGAAGCGCGCGGTCATCCCGGGGCGGGCCTGAACGCCAAGTTTCGCGTCGATGAGAATCGATCCCGAGAGTGAGTCCTTACCGGCCCAGGCGAGTGAAACGCCGGCAAACGGTCCCAGATCCACGGGCCAGCCGCTCACAATCGCTTGCTCCGGCTGGCCGAACCAGCTCACCGCCAACGTATCGGGCCGCGGCGCCCGGAAGGTCATCCGTCCCCGAAACACACATTCACGGCCGACCACGAGGGTCGCGGTGTCGAGCACGATGTCGGCGAGGCGAAAGCGATCGCTCATCTGAGGAGCGTCCGGGAACGTCAGTGTGTCGCCGCGCGCCACGACCCAGTGGCCGACATAGGGGAGCGAGAACCGCTTCAGCCGGTCGAATTGGTGGCCGGAGCATGGATTGGGTGGACCGCAGGCGGCTGCGAGCACCGTCACCCCCAGGACGAGCCCGCGCATCAGAACTCCGTCGTATCCCTCGCCACCGAATCCGCGCGGTGAATGCCGGCGCTGGTCGAATCCGCCGCCCGCATCGCGCTGCCGACGGCACGCGCGTTGGGGATTTTGGAATTCGCCAGAATACTGTCCTTTTGGCGTTCGGTGAGGGTGTCGGCGGCCGTGCGGTCGGATTTGCCTGTGCCACAGGCAGTCAGCGCAATCACCACCACTGGGAAATAAAATCTCATAGCTTGGCTCCGGTTTGTTCGTGACATCCTACGCCGGCAGGCCCTTCCGTAACAGGTCCTCCGTCACCTCGCAGAAGCGATCGATCTCCGCGAGCGTCGTGTAGACGTTCGGCGTGATCCGCAGGCAATTGAATTCGGGGTGCGCGATCGGCGTGACGATGATGCGATGTTTGTCGAACATGAATGTCGCGAGCTTGCCGACATCGAGCTGTCCGGGCGTGAACGAGGCGAGCCCACACGATTGGGCGGGGTCGTAGGGCGTCAGAATCTTGACGCCGGGCAACCGTTCCAGCCGCTTGGCCCAGCGATCGCGCAAAAACCGCAGCCGCGCCGCCTTGCGCTCGGGCCCAATGCCGTCGAGGAAGTCCAGCGCCTCCACGATCGCGTTGTGATTCGCCGCCGGATGGGTGCCGATCTCCTCGAACTTGCGGATGTTCTCGTTCATCTCGGGCGGGGCGGCCATCATCGGCCAGATCTTGCCGATTTTCGTCCGCCGCACGTACAGGAACCCGGTCCCGATCGGCGCCGTGAGCCACTTGTGGAGACTGGTGCCGTAGTAGTCGCAGTCGAGCTCGTCACGCGTGAAGGGGAACTGCGCATAGGCGTGCGCGCCATCGACGATCACCTCGATGCCTCGGGCACGCCCCAGCTGGCAGATCTTCTTGATGGGGAAGATCTGGCCGGTGAGGTTCGTGATGTGGCAGACGTGGATGACCTTGGTGCGCGGCGTGATGGCCGCTTCGATGCGGCGGGCCAGATCGTCCTGAGACGGCGGCGGGACCGGGAACGTGATCTGCTTGAGCACAATGCCGTCGCGCCGCTCGCGCTGCTTCCACGTCGTGATCATGCGCGGGTAGTCCTGCGTCGTCGTCAGCACCTCGTCGCCCCGCTCCAGGGGCATGCCCAGCTGCACGATCTCGAGGGCTTCGCTCGCGTTGCGGGTGATCGCCATCTCTTCCGGATCGCACCCGAAGCTGGCCGCGAGCCGGCGGCGCACCGCCTCGATCTCCGGCTCGATCCAGGCCCACATCGTGATCGCCGGCGCCTGATTCGAGACGGCCAGATAGCGTTGGAACGCGGCATTGACGACGCGCGGGCTCGGCGCCACGCCGCCGTTGTTGAGATTGACCATGCCGCGATCGATGTCGAAGGCCTGCTGGATCGCGCGCCAGAAATCCTCGTCCTGGGCGACGTCTTCGGGTGTGCGTCCGTTCAGGCCGCGCACGGTCGGCATGACGCGCGCGAGTGCGTCGCTCTTGAGCGCCGCCAGGGATGCGCTCGCGGCGAACAGCGACTGGAGAAAGTGGCGACGGTCGGGCATTAGAGGCCTCGCATGAGACGGCGGACGAAGACGGCATACGCGACAATATTGACGACGAGCACAGCGGTGCCGAGCACCACCTGAATTCGCGGCGTGAGACCGGCCGGGTAAATCGCCGGCACCAGATAATGCTCGACAAAACCACCACTGTAACCCTGCTGACCCGCCCGCATCCGGAGCGAGTTCTCCAGCGGCGTAAGCGGGCAGATCCAGCCATTGTACTCGATCAGCACGCCCCACACAGCGCAAGGGACGTGCGCCAGGGCGACCCAGTGCCGACGCCACGCGAGCACGCCGCCCAAGACAATGAACACGATGAACAGTGCATGAACGACGACGACGGCATTCGCGAGCACGCGATAGAGCACGCGTAGGTAATAAAGCAAAACCCCCCGCCCGGCCAGAGCCGGATGGGGGGGGAAACCATGGTCGCGTGGGAGTCCGCTTACGCGCCCAAGACTCCGATCGCGGGACCGAGTATTCCTTCGAAGATCGCCGTGACATTGCCTGCCGCTGCTCCCAGCGCATCGAGGGCCGCGTTATCGTCGGCATTGAGGCCGTCCGCGTCGGCGCCCTGGCACGTGAGGGTATAGCTGTTCGCCGTGCCGGTCACGCTACAGGTCGCGTACAGGCCGCCATCCACCTTCGCCGTGAACGTACCATTCACCGTCGTGCCGCTCACGTCCAATGCGCCTTCGAGAGTGATCACTTCGCCGGCGTGCTCGAAGCGGAACGAAATCCGCAGGCTGAGCGTCGTCTCGTTGCCCGACTGCGTGATCGTGGCGCGCTGCCAGTTGCGCACGTGAATGTCGTGGGAATTGACGTCGAACGAGACATCTTCGGTGACGCTGACGCTGGTCGTCGAGCCGGAGGCCGAGATCGCGCCGTTGAAGCGGAGCGAATCGGGCGAGCCCGCGCCATTCGTGATGTAACCGGCCGTCGTCACCTTGACCGACGAGGCCGACTGGGTGGTCAGGGTCACGGTGTAATCGACATACACCGGTGTGCCACCGACGCCCGCCACGATGACGTGCACCTTCGGGCTGCCGCCGCCGCTTTCATCCTTCAAATCGATGTACCCCACCTCGGTGCCCGGAGCGGGCCCAGCCGGCTCCAGGGTGAGCGGATCGATCGCATACAGAATGAACCGCACGCCGTTGCTCGGGGCACCGGTGCGCGCGGTGGTGTCGTATTGGAGCGTGGTGAAATTCCACTCGAATGTCTTGCCGACGAACGCCGCCGGAAACAGCGCCGCGACGGCATTCACACTCATCTCCGGCCGCAGCAGCCGGCTGAACACCAGGGCCCCGTCGATCCGGCGCGCATACGGTTCCAGCCGCGTCGAGTGGTCCAGGGGGTTCGTGGCGGCGGCCAGCGCGAGCGCCGCGAGTGGCGCGGGAGCCGACGGAGTGATCGATCCGGACACCGACGACAAACTCTGCAAGGGGGCCGCGTTGAACACTGTGCCCAGAGCCGTCAGCTCCGCGGCCGTGGCCTGAGGATTGGCAGGCGACTTCGGAGCGACAGAACTATCGGAGCACGCGGCAGCGAGCAGTGCGAGCGCGATGCCGCTACCAAAGAGCAACCGCATACGGCCTCCAAAGGATCAAAGTGGGGACGACGGCAATTGTGCACGCGCTGCGACCGGGGTCGCTGTGACCCCACGCACACGTGCGAGACGGCTAGGCGATCACTCCACCACCGAGTAGGCGGTCACCGGCGTCGTACAGGACGCCGGACTGCCCCGGGGCGATCGCCCGAACCGGCTCGGCGAGCCGGAGCGCGATGCGGCCGTCGCCATGCGCAGCAATCGTGCCGGGGACGGCACGCGCGCGATAGCGGCACTGCACCCACACGACGTCCCCTGGCGCGAGCGGATCGGCGAGCCAGTTGACCTCTTCGAGGGACACCTCGTGTCCCAACAACTCCGCGCTGCGCCCGACGACGACCTCGCGGGTCGCGGGACGAATCGCGAGCACGTACAGCGGCTCCTCGAATCCGCCGGGCAGCCCGCGGCGCTGGCCGATCGTGTAGCGCGCGAAGCCGTCATGCTCGCCGATCACGTCGCCGCGCGTCGTGACCAGCGGCCCCGGTGTGAGGGCGGGCGCATCGGCCGGAAGATGCTGCTCGAGCACGGCGACGTAATCGTCGTCGGGCACGAAGCAGATCTCCACGGACTCGGGCTTCTCGGCCGTGACGAGCCCCAGCTGGCGCGCGACCGCGCGCGTCTCGGCCTTGGTCAGGTCGCCGACGGGCGTGAGCATGCGCGCGACGACGGCGCGGTCGATGCCCCAGAGGAAATAGGACTGATCCTTCTGGCGGTCGCGGCCGCGGTACAGCGCGCCGTCCTGTGCGATCGCGTAATGGCCGGTCGCAATCGCGTCGCAATCGAGCGCGTCGGCGTGATAGAGAAAATCGCGGAACTTCGTGAACGAATTGCAGCGCACGCAGGGAATCGGCGTGCGGCCGCGCGCGTATTCGGCCACGAAATTGTCGATCACATCGTGCCCGAAGCGATCCTCGAGGTTCAGCACGTAATGCGGAATCCCGAGCTTGTGCGCCACGAGCTTCGCGTCGGTGATCGAATCGAGCGAGCAGCACGGCCGATCGGGGACGCTGTCGCCGTAGCAAAACAACTTCAGCGTCGCGCCGATGACTTCGTGACCCTGCTCGACGAGCAGCGCGGCGGCGACGGAGCTGTCCACGCCGCCCGACATCGCGACCAGGACCTTCATCGATGGAGAACGGTCGAGAGCGACCGCACCTTCTCGACAATGCGCGGCAGCGCCGCGGCGACCGCGTCGATGTCCTCCATCGTGCTGTCCTTGCCGAACGAGAAGCGCAGCGCGGCCACACCGAGCTCGCGCGGCACGCCCATCGCCGTCAGCACGTGGGAGGGTTCCACGGCGCCGGTGCTGCAGGCGGAACCGGAGGAACAGGCGATCCCGGCGAGATCGAGATGCATCAGCAGCGCCTCGCTGTCGGTGCCGGGAATCGACACGTTCGAAACGTGCGGCGCGCGCTCGCCCTGCCAGCCGTTGATCAGCGCGTCCGGAACGATCGCCAGCAGCCGGCGCTCCAGCTCATCGCGCAGCTCGCGCAGCCGTGCCGCGAGGGACTGCTGCTCGTCCACCGCGAGGCGCGCCGCGGTGCCGAGGGCGATGATGCCGGGCACATTCTCCGTTCCGGGGCGAATGCCGAACTGCTGGCCGCCGCCGTGGATGATCGCCTCCACGGCCTTGGGATCGCGCACGATCAACGCCCCGATGCCCTTGGGGGCGCCGATCTTGTGGCCGGAAATGGTGAGGAGTGTGCACCTGATGTCGCGCAGCGATACCGGAACCTTGCCGAATGCCTGAACGGCGTCGGAGTGGAACAGCACATCGGCCTCGCGACATCGATCGGCCAGCTCACGCACCGGCTGCACCGTCCCGACCTCGTTGTTCACCCACATCACGCTGACGACGGCGACGCCGCGGGCGATCGCCGTGGCGAGCTGCGCGTCCTCGACCAGGCCCGATGCGGTCACCGGCAGGATGATCTCTTCGCCGCCGAGGTGCTGCACCGCGTGCGCAGCGGCGAGCACCGCCTTGTGCTCGGTGGCGGAGACGGCGACGCGGAACGGGCCACCGCGATCCCGGGCCGCGAGCGCGGCGCCGATGATCGCCAGGTTGTCCGCTTCAGTCCCACCCGACGTGAACACGACCTGATTCGGCTCGGCCCCGAGCGCCTCGGCGATCGCGCGCTTCGCCTCCTCGATGCCCGCGCGCGCCGCCCGCCCGAACCGGTGCGCCGACGACGGATTGCCGAAGGCTTCCTTCCCCAGATAGGGAAGCATCGCCTCCAGCACCTCCGGCCGCACCGGTGTGGTGGCCGCGTTGTCCAGATAGGTGATGCGCTTGGTCATGAGGTTCGCAATGTAATCTAGATCGACTGTACTGTAAGCTGGAGCACGTCCTCCACCGCCTGCGTCTCCGGCGTGTAGAACGGTTCGCCGTAGGGGCGCCGGATCAGCGACCCGTAATGCGCCGACTGCACGCGAATCAGCTCGTACAGGTCCTGGCCGGTGGGGTAGACCTCGCCCGCGGCCTTGGCCCCGTCGAACTGTGACCCATAGCAGCGAATCGCCTGCATCTTCGTTTCGAAGACCTCGGTAATGTCCACCACGAACGTCGGCTTGACCGGGTCCTCTCGGTACGCGAGCGAGTACAACAGCTTGTAGGGTCGATGTGCCTCACCGCCCGTGTCGGGCGCGTACTTCGCCAACCCGGCCAGGTAACAGGCATCGCGCCCCAGCTCCGAGGCAACACGGTGGTCCGGATGCCGACCGACGGGAAACGGTAGGATCACCACCCGCGGTCTTGTTCGACGAATGAGCTCGACAATTTTTTTCCTGGACGCCTCATCGTTCGCCAGGTGTGCGTCGCGCATTCCCGCATTGAGCCGGATCGCCACGCCGAGCGTCTTGGCAGCCCGTTCGGCTTCCGCCGAGCGCGTGGCCGCATCGCCCCGCGTCCCCATTTCGCCCTGGGTCAAATCGAGAATCCCCACGCGGTGACCCGCGCGCGCGGCTTTCGCCAGCGTGCCGCCGCACGTGAGCTCGACGTCGTCGCGGTGAGCGGCAATTGCGAGGAGATCAACCGCTTCAGTCATTGGCATCCGTGTCCCGTCATTCGTATCTCAACGCTTCGACCGGATCGAGCCGCGCTGCTCGGGCCGCGGGCGCGATCCCGAAGACCAGCCCAACCAGGATCGATGCCACGGTCGCGACCGCCGCTGGCACGAGCGGCACGGTCGTGTTGAACGCCAGCAAGCGTTTGAGCACCTCTCCGATCCCGAGTCCCAGCACGATACCGATCACGCCGCCCAGCAACGTGAGTGTCGCCGCTTCGACGAGGAACTGCCAGAGAATAGCGCGCCGAGTGGCGCCGAGCGCCTTGCGCAGGCCGATCTCGCGCGTGCGGCTCGTGACGGAGACCATCATGATGGCCATCACGCCGATTCCTCCGACCATCAACGCGATGCTCGACAGCACGAGCATCACGAAGAAGAACGCGCCCGTCAGGCTATCGAAGATACCCAGGACCTGATCGGAGGTGAGCAGGTCGAAGGTGTTCGGGTCGCCGGCCCGCAGGCCGCGCAACCGTCGCAGGGTCACAGTGGCCGCATCCATCGCGCGGTTGACCGTGACGTCCGGCTTCGGCTTCACGAGGATGATGAGGCTGTTCCATTCGTCGATGAGGAAACTGCGGTGGGCCGCTTCGAACGGCACGATGGCGGCGATCTCGGGAGTCCCCGGCACCTCGAAGATGTTGGTTGGGCGTTGCCAGATGCCGATGATCTTGAATGGATGCCCGCCGATGCGCGCGATGCGGCCCAGCGGGTTGATGGGGCCGAACAGCCGGTCGACGGTGCGCTGCTCGATGATCGCGATGGGCTCACCGCCGCGCAGCTCTGCGGAGGTGAAGGAGCGCCCGGATGCGATGCCGCCGCCCAGAATCTCCATGAAGCGATCATCCGCGCCGAAGACGCCGAGGATCCGCGTATGATTGCCGCCATACTCGAACCGCTGGAAGACCTGCGTCCAGATCGCGGCGTAGTGGATTTCGGGGAGCCGGGCGATCGCCTCGGCGTCCTGGGGAACCAGCTTTGGCCGGATGCGGACCTCGCGGGGCACCGCGTCCGGATTCACGCCGGTGGTCGAGAAATACCGCAGCACGCGGAACGTGGTCGGTCCCACCACTTCGAGCGTGTTGACGATCTGTTCGCGGAATCCCGCGACAATGGAGGCCATGGCCATGACCGTCGCGATTCCAATGACGACGCCCAGCACGGTCAGCGCCGAACGCAGCTTGTTGGCGCGCAGCTGGTCCAGGGCGATGCGCCATCCTTCGCGCACCGAATGCAGGGCCATCTATTCCTGGCGGAGCGCCTCGATGGGATCGAGGCGGGAAGCGCGATGCGCGGGATAGACGCCGAAGGTGACGCCGACCGCGATGCCGAGACCGAGGGCGACGCCAATGGACCACGTGGTCACCCGCGCGGGCAGCGGCGACGCGAGCTGCACGAGCCCGGCGAGGGCGGCGCCGGCGGCCAGTCCGGCCAGCCCACCCAGGAGTGAGAGGGTCAGCGCCTCGGCAAAGAATTGCCGCCGGATGTCGCTGCGCGAAGCACCCAGCGCTTTACGAATGCCTATTTCGCGCGTTCGCTCGGTCACGCTCATGAGCATGATGTTCATGATCACGATGCCGCCGACCACAATGCCGATGACGACGACGGCCGGGACGACGGTAAAGATCACGCGCGTCAGCTTGCTCCAGAACGCGATCAGACCTTCCCCGGTGTCCACCGTGAAATCGTTCTCGGCGCCGGGGCGCAGGCGATGCGCGATGCGCATCGCCTCCTCGGCGCGCAACATCGCCGGTCCGACCTGGTCGGCCGTCGGCATTTTCACCGAGATCACCATCGTCTGGCGGCGCCCGTACATCGACTCGAACGTCGAGAGCGGCAGCATCACGAAACCGTCCCACGACTGACCCAGCACCGTGCCCTTCTTGGCGATCACGCCTTTGACGGTGAGCTGCATCCCGCGCACCCGAATGTTGCGGCCCACGGCGGCGTGCACGTTGCCGAACAGTTTGTCGGCGACATCATAGCCGAGCACGGCGACGTAGCGGCGCTGCTCGAGGTCGATGTCGGTGAGCGGCTCGCCCGCGGCGAAGGTGTAATCCTGCACGACCACGAAGGGCGCGGTCACTCCGAAAATGAACACGTCACCCGTCGTGCGGTTGCGCCACTGCACGTCCGCCATCGGCGTGGGCCAGCCCGACTGCAGCGCGATCGCCTCCGCGTCCGGCACGGCGCGCGCGATGAACGCGATGTCCTCAAGCGCGATGATGGGCCGGCGTTGGATCTGCTTCCACGCCTCATCGTCGATGAAGCCGACCTGAATGGGATCGCGGCGTATCTGGAAGGCGTTGACTCCCACGATCGCGCCAGCCAAGCGCTCGCGCACGTACGCGTTCATCCCCTGAATCACCGCGACGACCGCGACGAGGAACGCGACGGACACGATCACCCCGAGCAGCGTGAAGAAGGAACGCAGCTTGTGGCTCCAGACCGTCTGAAGGGCCAGTCGCAGGGCTTCGTATAGGGGCATGGCGGGGTGAAAACTAACGACTATTCGTAACGCAAAGCCTCAACGGGGTCGAGCCGCGCCGCCCGGCTGGCGGGGTAGAGCCCGAACCCCACTCCCGTGAGCGCCGATGCGGCGAGTGCAGCCACAATCGACCAGAGCGGCACGTTGGCGGGGATGGGCGTAACGCGGGAAATGACGAACGCGAGCGCGCCGCCCACCAGCATCCCGATCGCGCCGCCGACCAGCGTCAACGTCGATGCCTCGACCAGGAACTGCCACAGGATCGCGCGTCGCGTGGCGCCGAGCGCTTTGCGCACGCCGATCTCGCGCGTGCGCTCCGTCACCGAGATCATCATGATCGCGACGACGCCGACGCCGCCCACCATGAGCCCGATCGATGAGAGGACCAGCATGACGAGGAAGAACATGCCGGTGACCTGGTTCCAGGAGTCGAGCAGCTTGTCCTGCGTCACGATCGAGAAGTTGTTGTCCTGGCCCGGCTTGAGCCCGCGGAGCGAGCGGAGCGTCGCCACGACTTCATCCATCGCTTCCTGCTGGGTGTAGCTCGGCGACGGCGCGACCGCGAGGCGCATCCACCCTTTCACGTGCTGGACGTGCTTCGCGAAGGCCCCGTGCGGAATGCCCACGAACGGCGGGGTACTGCCGGAAAAGAGGCTGGGTGGCGGCGTATACACGCCGATGACGACGAACGGCGTTCCGGCGATATGAACGGTCTGCCCGATGGGATCACGGCCGCGAAACAGCTGGTCTTCGAGCTTGCGGTTGATGACGGCGACCTGGCTGCTGGCGAGGTCCTCGAGCCGCGTGAATGTGCGGCCGGGGTAGATATCGCCGCCGTTCACCTCGACCCACTGGGCCGAGAGTCCCGACACATTCACCGATTCCAGACGCCGATCGCCGAATTCCACGGTTGCGGCGCTCTCCTCCCGTCGCGTTACGAAGCGCACGGAGGGCAGGAGGGCAATGCGATCGGCTTCGGCATCCACGATGGACGGATTGCGCCGCCATGGGCTGTTCTCGTCGGAGCCGTCCGACACGTTCACGCCGGCCTGGAAGAACCGCCACACCAGGAACGTCCGCGGGGCGAGCGACTCGATCACATTCGACACGCTGCGATTGATGCCGCTGATCATCGCGGCGATGACCATCACCACGACCACCCCGATCGCGATGCCGAGGATGGTCAGCGCCGCTCGCCGCTTGTTGCTACGCAGCGACTCGAGCGCGATGCCCACGCCTTCAAAGGCTGGGTTCATGTTTCCTGGCGCAGCGCGGTGATGGGGTCGAGGCGGGCCGCGCGTGTGGCCGGGTAAACGCCGGCGACGATGCCGACACCGGCGCCCAGGGTCACGCCGGCGATGATCGACCACGACGCCACTGCGGCCGGCAGCGGCGTGGTAGCCGCCACCAGCGTTGCGAGGCCGATGCCGACCGCAACGCCCGCCGCCGCGCCGACGGTGGCGAGCGTCGTGGCCTCGACCAGGAATTGGCGCAGGATATCGCGGCGTCGTGCGCCCAGCGCTTTGCGGATACCGATCTCCCGCGTGCGCTCGGCGACGGCCATCAGCATGATGTTCATGATCACGATGCCGCCCACGACCAGCGACACCGCGACGAGTCCCGGCAAGGCCACGAACAGCACGCGACTGATCTTGCCCCAGAAATCGAGTACTTCGTCGGCCGTCTCCATCGTGAAATCGTTCGCCTCGCGGGGCCGCAGATGGCGCCGGCTGCGCATCACCGCCTCCGCCTGGATCATCGCGTCCCGCATATCGAGCAGCGAGCCGGCTTTCACGGCGAGCGCATCGACGACGCGCGGCGGATTGACGTAGCGCTTGAGCGGCGCGGTCGCGGGCGCGACGGCGAACTTGTCGAGGGAGAGTCCGAATAGATTGCCCTGCTTCTCCACCACGCCGATGACGCGATAGGGGATGTCGAAGATCTTCACCATCCGGCCGATCGCGTCCTGCCCCTCGAACAATTTGTCCGCGAGATCATGGCCCAGCACGAGGACCGGAATGCCGACTTGCACTTCCTGCGCGGTGAAGCCACGCCCGTCTGCGATGGTCAGCGAGCGAATCTCGAAGTACAGGTCCGTGGCGGCAGTGACCTGCACATCTTTCACCTGCCGGCGGCCCGCCACGAGCGCCGTGCGCGTGCTCGATTCCCATGCCGTGAGCACCGGGACGGTCACGCCGCGCTGCACCGCCTGCGCGTCTTCGTACGTCACCCGCGGGCGCCGCATCCACGAGCGCCACATCGAGTCGGTCACGTTGCCGATCTGGACATCGGGGAACTGGCGCAACCGAAAGGTGTTCACGCCGAGCAGCGTGCCGGCAAACTTGTCGGTCATGTAGCGATTCATCCCGGTGACCACCGAGACGACCGCGATGAGGAACATCACGCCGATGAAGACGCCGATGATTGAGAAGGCGCTTTTGAGCTTCTGGGTCCGAATGGTCTGAACGGCGAGGCGAACCGCCTCGATGAACCTCATTCGTACCGGAGCGCCTCGACCGGATCGAGCCCCGCCGCCTTACTTGCGGGATAGATGCCGAACAGAATTCCCGTCACGGCGGCAGCGAAGAGTGCTACAACGATGGACGCCACCGGCACATACGCAGGCACCGGGGTGAAGTTGTGCAGCACGACGGCGATGAGCCAGCCGGTCACCATGCCGACGATTCCCCCGACAAGCGTCAGCGTCGCGGCTTCGACGAGGAATTGCCACATGATCTCGCGCCGCAACGCGCCGAGCGCCTTGCGCACCCCGATCTCGCGGGTCCGCTCGGTCACGGAAATCATCATAATGGCGATGACGCCGATCCCGCCCACCAACAGGCCGACCATCGAGAGCGCGATCATCAACATGCGCGCGACCTTGGTGAAACTATTGATCGCCTGGACGTACACCTCCTGTGTCACCGCGTCGAAGTTGTTCTTCTGCCCGGGGCGGAGTCCGCGCATCGTCCGCAACGCCATCGTGACGTCGTCGATCGCGTGCTCGGTCGAAATGGAGTCCTGCGGCACGACGAACATGTCCATCCAGCCGGGCCAGTACCGCAGATCCTTCCGGAACGTCCCATGCGGGATCATGACCTCCGGCTGGTCGCCGTCGCCGAACAGCCGGGGCGGCGGATTGTAGACGCCGAGCACGTCATACGGCAGCCCGCCGATCTTGATGCGGCGGTTCATCGGATCGCGCTGCCCGAACAGGTTCTCGGCGAGCTTGCTGTTGATCACCGCCACATGCGCGTTGGACGCGTCCTCGACATGCGAGAACGACCGGCCCGGCTCGACCTGTCCGCCTTCGATCCTCGGCCAGTCCGCGTTGCGCCCGCGGACCCCGATAGCGGCCAGGCGATGGCCCTCGAATTCGATGTCGGCCGAGGTGTACTCGTCGACCACGACGAACGCGATGGTGGGGAGCTGCGCCAGCCGGTTCGCCTCTTCTACGGTGAGCGGCGGACGGCGGCGCCAGGGGTTGGGGTCTTCGGGATCCTCGTCGTTCTGGCCGCCCCAGTACCTTCCCACCCAGAACGTCTTGGGGCCGAGCGACGCCAGCATGTCCGAGATGCCTTTGTTAAAGCCGCTGATCAGCGCGCCGATCACCATCACGACGGTGACGCCGATCGCGACGCCGAGAATCGTGAGGGCCGCCCGCATCTTGTGCGCCCGCAGCGAGGAAATCGCAATGCCCACGCCTTCAAAGACTCCGGTCACAGGCTACTCCTGCCGCAAGGCGGTGATCGGATCGAGCCGGGCGGCCCGGCTCGCGGGGTAGACACCGGCCACGACGCCGACGCCGGCCCCCATGATGACACCCAGGACGACCGATGCTGGCGAGACGCTCGCGGGGAGCGGCGACAGCCGGTTGATCACGATCGTCAGACCGATGCCCGCGAGAATCCCGAACGCGGCGCCTACGGTCGCGATCGCCGTCGACTCGGCGAGGAACTGGCGCAGCACGTCGCGGCGCCGCGCGCCCAGCGACTTGCGCAGCCCGATCTCCCGCGTCCGTTCGGCGACCGCCATCAGCATGATGTTCATGATCACGATACCGCCGATCACGAGCGACACGACCACAATCCCGGGAATCACGGTCACGAGAATGCGGCTGATACCGGCCCAGAAGCGCTGTACGCCCTCGGACGTGTCGAGCACGAAATTGTTGTCCTGCTGCGGTCGCAGATGGCGGCGGCTGCGCATGATGCCTTCGGCCTGCGAGATCGCCTCGCGCATCTCGAGATCGGAATTCGCTTTTACCAGAAACGCGTCGAGAATCCCCGGGGGGTTCACGAGGTTCTGGGCTGGCGAGAGGGCGGGGACCACGACGAAGCGGTCCAATGGGAAGCCGAGGATGCTGCCCTGGTGCTCCACGACGCCGATCACGCGGTAGGGCACACCGCCGATGTGCACGCTTTTGCCCAGCGGCTTGCGATCGGCGAACAGCCGCTTGGCCACGGCATCCCCGAGCACGGCGACCGGAGCGCCGGAGCGGTTTTCCTCGCCCGTGAACGGGCGGCCGAGCGCGATTCTCAGGTTCTTGATGTCGAAATACCGCTCGCTCGCAGCGGTCAGGTCGATGTCCCGCGCCTCTTTGTTGGCGTAGGACACGCTCACCCGGTCGCTCGATTGCCAGGCCGTGACCACGGGAACGCTGAGCCCCGCGCTGATCGCCTCCGCGTCGCTGAAGCGAATGCGCGGCCGCCGGCGCCACGCACGCCAGACGGAGTCCGGCACGTTGGGGGTGAACATCGGCTGGCGCCGCAGCTGGAAGGTGTTCACGCCGTAGAGCGTCTGCGCGAACTTCTCCGTCATGTAGCGGTTCACGCCGTTGGCGATCGACCAGGCGGCGATCAGCGACGCGACGCCGACGAATACGCCGAGCAGGGAGAAGCCACTCTTGAGCTTCTGCGCCCGCAGCGTCTGAAGCGCCAGACGGAAGGCTTCGAAGAACGGCACTAGGCAGCCCGGGCGTGATCCGTGGCCACCACGCCGTCCCGCAGCGTGATGACGCGCGCCGCGTGCGCCGCGATGTCGTGCTCGTGCGTCACCATCACGACCGTCTGCCCCTGGCGGTGCAGCTGCGCGAACACGCCCATGATTTCCGTGCTCGTCGTCGAGTCGAGGTTTCCCGTCGGCTCGTCGGCCAGCAGGATGGACGGCTCGTTTACCAGCGCGCGCGCGATGGCGACGCGCTGGCGCTGCCCGCCCGACAGCTCGTTCGGTCGGTGATCCATGCGGTCGCCGAGGCCGACGCGCTGCAGCGCCTGCGCCGCGCGCTCGCGCCGCTGGCGCGCGGCGATGCCGGCGTAAATCAGCGGCAGCTCGACGTTGTGCAGCGCGTCGGCCCGGGGCAGCAGGTTGAACGTCTGGAACACAAAGCCGATTTCCTTGTTGCGAATGCGGGCCAGCTCGTCATCCGCGAGGTCGCTGACCTTCTGGCCGTTCAACCAATACTCGCCGCTCGTCGGCGTGTCGAGACACCCGACGAGATTCATCAGCGTCGATTTGCCGGATCCTGACGGTCCCATGACAGCCACGTACTCGTTCTGGCGGATCTGCACGCTGACGCCGCGCAGCGCGCGCACCAGCTCCGATCCCATGTCGTACTCGCGCGTCAGCTTGTGCGTCAGGATAATGACGTCGGGGAGCGGCGTGTCGCCCGTGCGAAACTGCTGGACGGTGCTCACGAGCGCTTCCGATTCGTCGTGTCGCTGGACTCCTTGCTGGGACGGACGCGCGCGCCTTCCTTCAGATCGCGCACCGCCTGATACGGACCGGCGACGATCGTATCGCCCTGGCGGACGCCGTCCACCACCTCGAAATGCTCTTCCCCGGCGATGCCGACCTTCACCGGCCGGAACGTCGCAACGCCGTTGTGGACGATGAAGACGCCCTCTGATTCCTTCTTCTTGCCTTGCGACGCAGCGCGCTTGCTCGTGTCCGGCGTCGCGGCCTCTGCCCGCGGCGGTCCGCCGGACGCCGCCGTCTTCTGCTCCGTCGAGATCGGCGTGTTCTCCCGCACCGTGAGCGCGATGATCGGGATCGCCAGCGCTTCCTTGCGCGTCTCGGTGATGATCCGCGCGGTGGCGGAGAGATCGGGACGCACGGCCGCCGGCGGATTGGCGAGCGTGATCTCGACCTGATAATCGACCGCGCGGTCGTTCTGCCCGGTCGCCGCGGACGCGGCATTGAGGATGGCGCTGTTGGAGACCTTGGTGACGCGCCCGATGAAGGTGGTGTCCGGGAAAGCATCGATCGTGACTTCGACCGAGTCCCCGAGCTGCACCCGCACGACGTCCGTCTCATCGACCTGCACCGTCGTCTGAATCACGGACAGGTCGGAGATGGTGAGCAGCAGACCGGTCTCGCGCGAGAACGTTCCCGGCACCGCGACTTCGCCTTCTTCAACCGCGAGCCGGGTGACCCGGCCCGCCATCGGGGCGACGAGGTGCGTCTTGGCCAGCTGATCGCGCGCCTCCTGCAAGCCGGCGCGCGCCTGCTCGACCAGGTGCTGCGAGGCCGTCAGGTTCGCATCGGCGATATCGAATGCGGTTTGCGCTTGCTCGAGCTGCTCCTGGGATACCAGGTTGGGGTTCTGCTCACGCAGCTCCTTGGTTCGCTGCAGCGCCCGCTGCGACTGATCGCGCGTCGCGCGCGCCTGCACCGCCTGGGCTTCGGCCGATGACATCGCCGCATTGGCCCGCTGCATGTTCGCCTGATAGATCGTCGCGTCGATCTGCAGGAGGAATTGTCCCTTTTCGACGAGATCGCCCTCGCGGACGGCGATGCGTGTAACCCGGCCGGTGATGTCGGCGCTGATGTCGACCTTCTTCTTCGGCTGGATCTTGCCGCTGGCGGTGACGGCGGCGACGAGATCGCGGCGACCGACGGTCTCGAAGCGCACCTCGACGCCTTTTTCTCGTTTGGCGCTGGCGCTGACCAGGATCAGCACGACAACCAGCACCGCAATCCCACCGCCGAGCAGCACTTTATTTCGCTTGGACATGTCGAACTCGATCCTCTCGCGTTAACGCAAGCTACGGCCGACCGCCGCCTCGAGCGCGGCAACGGCCTTGTGATAATCGTACGTCGCGTTCACATAATCGCTCTCGGCACGCAGCGCCTGAACCTGGGCGTCCAACAGGTCGAAGAACGTGCCCGACCCGACGCGGTAGCGCTCCGTCGAGAGCTGCAACTGCTCCCGCCCGGCTGTGCGGTTAGTGTCCTGAATGCCGACTGACTGATACGCGGCCTGCAGCGTGAGGTAGGCCTGGCTCACGTCAGTCTGCACACCCAGCGCGCGCGCCCGTACCGATTCCTCGGCATCGTTGTGATCCGCACGCGCCTGGGATACGCGCAGCTCTTGTCCAAAGTTCGTGAAGATCGGGAGGCTGACGGTCAGGCGCGCCTGGAAGGGCTGCTGCGTGAACTGGAATGGGAAGGCCGAGTTCGCGTCCCGCAGCGCCTTCTCATCCACCACCGGATTCCACTGGTACTGCCCGCAGCCCTGCGGCGACAACCCCGCGCCCGCGCGGACCGAGTCGCTGGACAGGCAGCGTCCGTACAGGATGTTGGCATTGTTCTGTGCGTTCGTGATCAACGGATCGACGTTCGTGAACTGCTGCGTAAAGCCGGACCATCCGGCCGATACCGCCACGACGGGACCCCACGCCGACGCCGTCGAGCGAACATTCCACGCGGCCGCGTCCTCCCGCGCCTGCAGCGCCTTCAGGACGGGGTTCTGCTGCTCGGCCATCGTCAATAGATCCTTGAGCTGCCATTGCGGGGCCTGCACGCTGAACGTGTCGGTGAGCTGCACTTCCGAGACGTCGAGCGGTGGCGTGACACCCATCTGCTCGAACAAGCGGAGCTTTTCGACGCTTACCACCGTCTCAGCCCGCAGCACCGCCACCTCGGCCTGACCGCGTGCCACCTGGGCCTGCAGCACGTCGATCATCGTGCCCTGGCCGACGCCGTACCGTGCGTTGGCAAGCTTGAGGAATTCTTCGTTGCGTTGGAGCGTCTTGCGCGCCAGGTCGGCCTGCGCGATCGCCTGCAGCACGGTGAGGTACTGCTGCGTGATGCCGGTTATCAGCAAGTTTTCCACGCCTGCGATATCCGCATCAGTGGCGTGCTGCTGGGCCTTCGCAAAGCCTGGCTGGGACAGTGTGGTGCCGGAGAGCTCCCACTGCAGACCCAACTCATAAAAGGAAGCGACCGTGGAGCCGGATTGCGAAAAGCTCTGAGCCAGGAAGGTCTGTGAACCCGGTCCGGTGTAGGTCATGCCCCCAGAGGCCCGA
>DASZCG010000149.1:0-1963 GCA_035943355.1 Gemmatimonadales bacterium | reverse complement strand
CCCTAGTCCAGCCACCTCGGTGAGCGTACCGCACACCCCCACTGGCGCCGCCGAATTCATTGTCGCCGTCGTTCCGTTGGTGAGCCCGTCCACTTTGGACCCGCGGTTTGTTTCGGTATCTTGCGTTGCCGACTTGTCCCGACAGCGGTATCGCGTTTAGGCCGTTCCACGCGGTCGCCGCGCGCCAGGAGCAACGGACGCCGTTACAGTGATCGAGAGGCCTTCGCTGAAGAGCGAGGTGTTCAGCGAAATCCATACCTCGTGTCCGGTCGCATGCTGGAAGCGGTGCTCGGTGGCGCGCGCTGACACCGCGCCGTCCAGCATCCCGCGCAACTCGGCCCACAGCGAATCGGCATCGTCCCGATGCGCCAACTTCCACAATTCGATCCCAGTGCATTCCGCGGTCGTGCGGCCGAGCAGCGCCGCGAAGGCATCGTTGGCCTGGAGAATGCGCCCGGCGCGCGACACCAGCACCATGCCGACGGCGGCGTGGGAGAACGCGCTGCGCAAGCGTGCTTCGCTTTCCTGCAACTCGGCTACGCGGCGCTCGGCCGCCTCGGATTGACGGAAACGGGCGTTGATCGTGGCCAGGAACATGGCGATGATCGGCACGGCGGCTAGCAACGCGGGCGTAACGAAGCTACCGACGTAGATATAGATCAATCCGGCGATCGCGGCGCTCGCCAAATACGCGAGGCCGATCCAGCTGTTCGCACTGAGGATCCTCCGCATATTGACGGCTTCGCCGTTCTTGAGCGCGATCAGCGATGCCATCAGCAGCGCGCTGCACGCGAAGTAACCGATCGCGAACGTGAACAGCGCGACGAACAGCCATGAGTTGCTCAATACCCCTTCGATGCGCGCCGCACTCGTGGCCAGGGTGAACGCCGCCCCGCAAGCGAACATCGCGAGCGCCGCCATCGTCGGGCTGCCGATGCGGCTGGTCCAGCGCTTCGACGTTCGAAAGGACCCGACGGCGGCCTCGGCCGCGGCCGCGATCGTGGCCGCGGCAGGCCCATAGACGAGCAGCAACAGGAAGATGAACAGCTCGGCGCCGGCGAGCGAGGTCTTGGTGCCGGGGATGCGCACCGGGAAGAGTCCGGTCAGTGCCGCGATCGCAGCGCCGAATGCAACTTGCAGCATGACGGCGCCGTCGAGGTGCGATACATCCAGCAGGGCAAGGCCGAGTGCCGCAGCCCCGACGAGGGTGGTCGTCCACCAGTAGGCTTTCGCCTGTGGGGTGTAGTCGTCCATGCCCAGCACGGCCGCCTTCATGGGCGTCTGGGGGCCGAGCGTCGCGGGTCGGTTGCTCGTCATGCTCATGTGCTAGGACTGGTTAGCGGTAGGCGTACTACGCGACGGACTTGATCGGAGCGAGGCCGCTCATTCACCACTCGCGCCGAATTGGAACGAAACGACCGACGTGCCGCCTTCGCTGAGCACGATGCCCTCGCTGAGTACGATGCCCTCGCTGAGCACCAGGCCTTCGGACAGCACCAGACCTTCGGAGAGCACCAGACCTTCGGAGAGCACCAGACCTTCGGAGAGCACCAGGCCTTCGCTGAGCACGATGCCCTCGCTTAAGACCAGACCACTGCCGCCGATCAGCCAGGCGGACAGCGTCGTGGACGGGATGAAGATACCGGTTTTGTTCGCCAGGGAGCTGCTACCGGCGAGCGAATTTGCTCTCACCACGCCCGAGATGACCAGAATCTGGTTGGGAGCCGCAGTGTCGGTGAAGTACCTCACGTAGGTGTTGGACGCGATGCCGATGCCCGACCAGTACACGGCGACGCGGTTCCGCACCACGTTGCCGGCCCACGTGATGCGCGGGTCCCAGATCGGCTGGTAGTGGGTGAACAACCGGCTGCCGCTGACCACTTGGTTGCCACCGACGAAGGCGATACCCGACCAGTTGAAGGTCTGGCCGTTGATCGTCGACGACTCAGTTGGCATCGGCTGT
>DASZCG010000148.1:0-2121 GCA_035943355.1 Gemmatimonadales bacterium | reverse complement strand
GGCGTACCGTGGGTCAGCCACACCGACCCACCCGCCGGCGGTTTTTGCTATCGCGTTGATGTCGGCGATGTGTCTCCGCCCGCCATCCATCTTATGTCCCATCGCCTGCAGCGCCTGCAGCGTGGCGTCGCTGAGACCTCCGCGCTCATAGAAGGTCTGGTCCGGGAGCGCCTGGTGATGGATCCGCGGCGCGGCCACGGCGTCGGGAAGGCTCATTCCCTGATCCAGCACATTGAGGATGACCTGCGCGACGGCCGTGATAATCGTCGGACCGCCCGGGGTGCCGACGATCATCTGGAGATTGCCGGCGCGGTCGAGCACGATCGACGGCGTCATCGCGGAGAGCATCCGTTTGCCGGGCTGAATGGCGTTGGCCTGTCCCTGCACCAGCCCGAACATGTTGGGCTTGCCCGGCGCCGACGTGAAATCGTCCATCTCATTATTCAGCAGGAATCCGGCGCCGGTGACGGTGACGCCGCTGCCGAAGCCGCCGTTGAGCGTCGTGGTCACCGCCGCCGCGTTCCCGTGTTCATCGACGATGGAGTAGTGCGTCGTCTGCATCGGCTCGCCGCCGCTCCCGCCGCTTGTCGCCGGGGGCGTCGGCGTCGCGTGCTGCGGATCGATTTGCAATCTGAGCGAGTCCGCATAGGCCTTCGACAGCAGGCGCTCGAGCGGCATGTCCACGAAATCGGGATCACCCAGATAGCGGTTGCGGTCGATGAACGCGCGCCGCATGGTCTCGGTGAGGAGATGCACGTACTCTGGCGTTCCGAACGCGGGAATCGTGTCGTAGCCCTCGAGAATGTTGAGCATCTCGCCCATCGTCACGCCGCCCGACGACGGCGGCGGCATCGAGTAGATCGTGTAGCCGCGGTAGCTGATCTGGACGGGCTTGCGCCATTTGGCCTCGTAACGCCCGAGATCTTCCTTGGTAATGAGCCCACCGCCGCGCTGCATCTCGGCAACGATCAAATCCGCGATTTGCCCGCGATAGAACACGCTGGGGCCCGAGTCGCTGATGAGCTGCAGCGTGCGTGCGAGGTCGGGCTGCTTCCACAGCGTCCCCGGTGCGGGTGCGCTGTCGTTCACGAGGAACTGCGCTTTGCTCGCCGGGAAGTGCGCCAGCATCTCGCGGTCGTAGTAGATGTCGCGACTGCGCGCGGTGTCGATGATGTGTCCCTGCGCGAGCCGGATCGCGGGCGCGAGCAGCGTGGCCCACGGCAGGCTGCCGTAGCGCGTCCACGCTTCATGCAACCCCGCGACGCTGCCCGGTACCCCGGACGCGAGATGACCCACCAGGTTCTTGTTCGTGACGTTGCCGGCGGAATCGAGATACATGTCGCGCGACGCGCCCGCGGGCGCGGCCTCACGGTAGTCGAGCGCCGACACCTCGCCGGACGCCGTGCGGTGTACGATGAAGCCGCCGCCGCCGATGTTGCCGGCGTCGGGCAGCACCACCTCGAGCGCGAAGCCGACGGCGACCGCGGCGTCGATCGCGTTGCCACCCTGCTCCAGGATCTCGACGCCGGCCGCGGTCGCGAGCGGATGCGCCGACACGACCATCGCGTGCGACGCGGTCACCGGCTCGGCTTTGAGTGTCCACGTCGCGGGGATGATCGCTTGGCCGCGGACGACGCCGCTCTTGACGGGATGAAGCGGCGCTGGAACGGTCGCCGCGGGGGGATTGGGAGCGCTGCTGCATCCCACGGCAGCGAGCGCGATCAGGAAGATGAGCGTCTTTCGCATTCGCTAATCTTGCGTCTAATTCCTTGCCATGACAAACCACGATTTTTCAGACCCAAGGGCCACCGAGCAGCGCAACCCGCGCACCCAGCGGATCGACACGGCGTCGAGCCTCGAGATCGTGGATCTCATGAATGCCGAAGACGCGACCGTCGCCACGACCGTGCGGGGCGAGCGCGCGAAGATCGCCCGCGGCATCGACTTGATCGTCGATGCGTTTCGCTCGGGTGGCCGCCTGTTCTATGTGGGCGCCGGCACGTCGGGCCGGCTGGGCGTGCTCGACGCCGCCGAGTGTCCGCCCACCTTCGGGGTGCCGCCGACCCTGGTGACGGGAGTGATCGCCGGCGGCTATGGCGCCCTGGTGAAGAGCGCCGAGGG
>DASZCG010000147.1:0-8336 GCA_035943355.1 Gemmatimonadales bacterium | reverse complement strand
GTCGTAGGTCTTCCGCAGGGCCAGCTCCATGTTGCGGGTGACCGGACCGGTGATGACGATCCCATCGGCGTGACGCGGCGACGCGACGAACTGAATGCCGAAGCGGGCGAGGTCGAACACTACGTTCCCGAGCGCGGTCAGCTCCGCTTCGCAGCCGCTGCAGCTGCCAGCCACCACCGACCGGAGCCGGAGCGAGCGCCGAAACAGCTTCCGCGTGCGTTGCTCCAGCGCACGCGCCAAGTCAACCTCGCCGGTCGCCGTCACCAGCGCGTCCCGCGTGGACGTGCCCATGCGGTAATCGCGGCTGTACGAGGCCTCTTCCGGACTGAACAGACACGCACCCACATCGAGCGAGCCGACGGGCCGGCCTCGGAACCGCTCCGGGAAATCCGCGCCATCCGGAGGGAAGCGAATCGTCCGAATCCCCTGCCGCAGTCTCGCTCTGAGCCAGGTCAGCACCGCAGGCGGCCTCGCATCAGAGGTCGTGCCCCGCGTATGACAAGTTGAAGCTCTTGTTGCAGAGCGGAAAATCGGAGATCGCATTGCCGGGCATCGCCACCCCGAGGGCCGTCCAGTTGTGGAAAGAAGGGTCAGTGACTTTGTGCCGGCGGACGCGCCCGGCGTCGTCCGTAATCACAACATGCACGATCTCGCCCCGCCAGCCTTCGACCATCGCCACGGCGAGCTCGCTCGGCCGCAGGGGCCCGCAGTCCACCCGCACCGGTCCCTTGGGAAGGGCCCCGAGCTGCTCGATGGTGAATTCGAGTGACCGCTGGATCTCGAGCCGTCGCAGCAAGGCGCGCGCGAGCACGTCGCCAGCCCACATCGTGGCAACGGGGATGTGGGCGAACCGGAAAATTCCCCAGGGGTGATCGTGTCGCACGTCACGCGGCAGCTCGCACGCCCGGGCGACGGGCCCGACGAATCCAAGTTCGACGCATGCGCTCCGGGGTACGACGCCGACGCCTTCGAGCCTGGCCTGAACCGATGCCGTCTCGAATAAGAGCGTGAGGACCGGATCGAGCTCCTCGCGGAGGTGCTGCAACCGGTCGCGCATCTCGCCGGCCAGAGCCGGGGTGACGTCGAAGGCCGCGCCCCCCGGCCGCACTAGGCCCCTCCCGTAGCGATTTCCGGAGAGCGTCATCAGCAGGTTGAGACATTCGCCGCGCATGCGGCCCAGGTATGACGCCGCCGGCTGGAACGCGATATCCGCCGCGATCGCCCCGAGATCACCGATGTGATTCGCCAACCGCTCCAGCTCGAGCGCGATGCCCCGAATTGTTTGCCCCCGCGGGGTCTTGCGACTCCGGGCGAGCGCCTCGAGCACGCCACAATAGGCACCGCCGTGTCCGATCACGGTGTCTCCGGCGATCGACTCCGCGACGAGCATCCCCCGGTCTCGCCCCAGGCGCTCCAGCAATCCCTCCACGCCACGATGCTGGTAGCCGAGCACGATCTCGAGCAACAACACCTGCTCGCCGTGAGCCTGAAACCGGAAGTGGCCGGGCTCGATGATTCCCGCGTGCACGGGGCCGACGGCGACCTCATGCACCTCGTCTCCGGCAATCTGAATGAAGGGGTAGGCCTCGCGGTCCGACACCTCGACGTGGCGCCCCCCCCCGGCCCGGGGGGGCGGGAGGTGATCGGGAGGATGGCGCCGCAGCGGCTTGAGCGAAGGGTGACCCTCGGGAATCACGCCGCACTGTTCGGCAAGCTCGAGCTCGAACGCGTGCGCCTGGGGACAGGCCGGTGTGAGCGAGGGATAGCGATCCCCGACGACCGCGCTCGTCACCCCCAGCTCCCCCTCCGCGTCGTCCGCCAGGATCGCTACCACGCGCGTACGCTCGCTCCCTTCCGGAGTACCGAAGAGGGAAGCAACGCGCCAGCCGCCAGCCACCGCTTCTGTCACCGATTGCCCGAAGTGCTCCACCGGCTGGACGGGGATCGCGGCCCATGGGATGGCGCGCCGGTTGCGCAGGCCTGGCTCCCGCAGAGGGCTCATGGTCCCGTACCGCCGAGAGCCATGGCCGCACGCGTCAGGACGTCGCGTAACGGACCGGGAATGTAGAAGCCCAGCATCAGCACGATGGCGGCCAGCGCGACGGGACCCGCCACGAGCCACCCGCTCTCCCGAACCGGAACCGCGCCGAGGTCGCGGCCGATGGGGGCGGGGGGCTCCCCAAGCACGATCCCGAGCACGAGCGCCGCCATGCCGACAAAGATGACCGCCAGCGCCGCGAGAATCGTCGCGGCGATCCAAGTGTGTCCGCCGTCGAAGGCCGCGCGCAGGATCGTGAATTCGCTGAGAAACAGCCCAAACGGGGGAGAGCCGGTGACCGCGAAGAGACCCAACACGAGGAGCGTCGCGGACGCGGGCAGGGTGCGGATCAGCCCCCGGTTGCCAGAGTTCGCAGCGCCGGTGGCCAGCGCGATGTTGCCTGCGACGAGAAACATCCAACCCTTGGCCAGACCGTTGTTGACGAGGTGGAGCATACTGCCGTACGCGCCGACACCGCCGAGCCCGAGTCCGAGCACGAGCAAACCCATATGCTCTACGCTGGAGTACGCGAGCAGCCGCTTCACGTCACGCTGGCCGATGACGAACGTCGCCGCGACGCCGAGCGAGAGCAGGCCGAACGCGATCAGCACCGGTTGCGCGAACGAGCCCAGTCCGGCCGCCGCCACGACCTCGGTCACGCGCGCGACGCCGAGGAAGGCGCAGCCGGTGAGCGAGCCCGCCATGAGACCACTGACGAGACTGGGCGCTTCCCCATACGTGTCGGGCTTCCAGGTATGCATCGGGGCGAGGCCCATCTTCGTGCCGAAGCCGACGAGGAGGAACAAAAAGGCGGCGCGCAGCCACGCCGGGTGCAGCTCGCGGGCGTGCGCGATGAGGTCGGGGAGCAGCAGCGGGCGTCCGAGGTCGCCTTGCGCACTAGCGAGGAAGAAGGTGCCCAGCAGCGCAAGCGCGATCCCCACCGACGAGACGACGAGATACTTCCACGTCGCTTCGAGCGAGCGGCGGTCGCGGCGCACGAACACGAGCGGCGCGATGGACAGCGTTGTCGCCTCCATCCCCACCCACAGCATCGCCAGGTGGTGGGCGAGCGCGACGACCGACGCGGCCGCGAGGAACGCGAGCAGGCCGCCCGCGAACACCCGGGCGCTCCTCGGCTCCTCGTGCCGCAGGTAGCCGACGGCGTAGATCACCGTGACGAAGAACAGGACACTGGTCAACGTGAGCACCGTGAGTCCGAGCGGATCGGCGGCCAGCCAGCCGTCGAGCGCCGGACGCGGGCCAGCGACCCACAAGGAGGCGACCAGTGTGAGGTGCGCGCCTGCCACGACGAGCAGGAGCGCGACAGGGACCCGGCGCCCCCGGAAAACTGGCGCGCCCAGCACCACGAGCGCGGTGACGAGGGGAATCGCGCAGAGCGCGAGCAGGCGCATCAGTCCGAAAGCTCCGTCAAACGCGTCGAATCGAGCGAGTCGAACTCGCGATTGATGTGGAAGACGACGATGCCCATGATGAACACACCGACAAAGACGTCGAGCAGCACTCCAAGCTCGATGAGAAACGGCACACTCTCGGTCTGCGTCAGGCCGAAGAGGTAGATCCCGTTCTCGAGGATGAGGTAGCCCACCACCTGCACCAGCGCCTTACGCCGCGTGGTCAGCACGATGAATCCGATGATGAGCGTCGCGAGCGACACCGGCACGAGGAGCGGCTGTTGCATCGCGGTCAGCGGCAGGCGTGACGCGATGGCGAACGCGAGGGCGACCGCGAGCGCACCGAGCAGCTGCGAGGCGATGAACCCGACAATCGGTTCGACCTCGCGGCGCACCGCGGCCTCGCGAATCGCCCAGGCGAGGAACCAGGGGAGCGCAACCGCCTTCACGATCACGGTTCCAACGGCGAGACTGACAGCGTGGACCGACAACTGTGGCGCGATCAGTACGGGCAGGAGGCCGAGCAGGAAGCCCTGCGCCGCGAGCCCGCGGATGCAGCTGCTGAGCCGCGACGTGCCAAGGATCGCGAGATCCGACAGCACGACGAGCAGGAGCACGACTTGAGCGGCGTCGCGCATGGTCACCCGAGCTGCAGAATCGTCGCGACCAGCGCCAGCGCGGCGGCCCCGACGAGCAGTTGCGGCACACGGACCAACCGGACCCGCGCCATCACCGATTCCACCACTCCCACAGCCACCGCGATGGCGCCGAGCCCGGCGAACAGCAGGGCCAGTGCTGCCGGCCCCGAGAACCCCGCGCGGGGCACAAGGACGCTCACCACGAGTACCCCGAAGAGCGAGAGCTTCAAGGCGCTGCCGTAGAGGATCAGCGCGAGGTCGGGTCCGCCATGATCGAGCACGATGACCTCGTGGATCATGGTCAACTCGAGGTGCGTCGCGGGATCATCCACCGGCACGCGCGAGTTTTCCGCCAGCAGGAGAACGAACAGGCTGACGCCCACGAGGCTCAGCGACGCCCCGGCGTGCGGCCACGCCGCCGCCAGCGGTCCCCCGAGGATGCCGCTCAAGGAGAGATCCCCCGCGGCGAGCACCAACGCCATGAAACAGAGAAACAGGGTGGGCTCGGCGAAGCTCGCGATCGTCGCCTCGCGGCTCGCCCCGAGCCCCTCGAAGCTCGAGCCGGTGTCCATCGCTGCCAGGACGAGGGCAAAGCGCCCGAGCGCAAGCAACCCGGCGAACGCCACCATATCACCGGCGAACCGGGCCGGCGCCTCCCGCCCGTCGAGCGGCAGGAACAGCGCCGCGACGATGAGCGACGCCAGCGCGACAACGGGGCCCGCGCGGAAAATGAGCGTCGTCGTACGGCTGTAGACCCTGCCCTTGCGAACCAGCTTGGCAAGGTCGGCGTAGAGCTGGAGCACCGGCGGGCCGCGCCGGCCGGTCAGCAGGGACTTGGTCTTCACCGCAATTCCCGGCACCGCGGGCGCCACGATCCCGAGAAGGCCCAACCCGAGCAGCCCGTCGGGAGTCACGGGGTTCTGCCGCCCGCGAGCAAGTAGAGCAGCGATGCGACGACAGCGGCGCCCACCCACAGCAGGTATCGGGACAGGCCGCCACGCTGAACGTGGCGCAGCCACGCGGCGCCACCACGGATGCCGCGCCAGGCCGGTGCCAAGACCCCGTCCAATACCGGGTCGACCGCGTGCGTGGCGAATGCCTGTGCGGTACGGTGCGTGCGTACACCCGCGAAGGACCTGAAGACATCGAGCAACGGCGCTGCAAACGAGCTCGCCGTGTAGGCCATGCGCGGAGTCGGCGCCGGGTAGCCACAACCCCACGTCGCCGCTTGGATCGGACGCCCCCCCTCTCCCCCCCCGACCCGGCGACTCAAGGCAACGTAGAGCCCCCACCCCACCGCCAGGCTCAATGCGAGTCCGACCGTGAACACGGTCGCGGGGCCGGCGGCGGTCGTCCCGAGGAAGTCCGCTGTGCCGGCAGGGAGCCCGGCGACGAGCGACCCCACGCGGAGCGCGGGCGGCACGACGCCGATCGGGACGAGTCCGATGACGACGCACGCCGAGGCGAGCCCGACGAGGGGCCGGATCATGCCCGGGGCGGCCTCGTGAGGATTCATTGCCAGCGCGTGCCGGGGCGTCCCCAAGTAGAGAACCCCTACGACCTTCACGAAACAGGCAAGCGCGAGCGCTCCAATGAGCGCCAGGACGACAACCGCCAGCCCCGCGAACTGGATCGCGTCGCGCGCGCTCACTCCGCGGAGCAGCGCCTGGTACACCACCCACTCGCTGACGAACCCGTTGAGCGGCGGGAGCCCGACGATCGCGGCCGAGCCGATCAGAAATGTCGCCGTCGTCACGGGCATGGGACGCGCGAGCCCCCCGAGGCGGTCGATCTCTCGAGTGCCGGTCGCATGGATCACCGAGCCCGAGGCGAGAAAGAGGAGGCTCTTGAAGAGCGCGTGATTGAGCGTGTGCAGAGCGGCCCCGGCGAAACCGAGCACGGCGATGAGCGGGTGTCCGTACGCAACTCCCAGCGCACCCGCCCCGATGCCGAGCAGGATTATCCCGACGTTCTCCACGCTGTGGAACGCGAGCAGCCGCTTGATGTCATGCTGCGCGAGGGCCCACACGACTCCCAGCACGCCAGAGACCGCGCCGAGCGCGAGAATGGCCCAACCCCACCAGGGCGGCGGCGCGCCGAACAAAAGGACAGTACGCAGCAGGCCGTAGATCCCCATCTTGATGACGATACCCGACATCAAGGCCGAGACGTGTGCCGGCGCCGCGGCATGGGCCTCCGGCAACCAGAAGTGGAAGGGGACGGCGCCCGCCTTGAGACCGAACGCGATCAAGGCCACCGCCAGGATCATCCCGCCGCGGCTCGCCGAGAACGGCGCGTGAGCGGCGAGGGTGCGAAAACTCAAATCACTCGTTCCGCCCGCCCAAATCGCAAAGAGGGCGAACAGGAGCAGCGTCCCCACGTGGGTCGCGACGACGTAGATCATCCCGGCCGCGCGGACCTCGCGACGCTCGTGCTCGAACACAACCAGCAAATACGCCGCCACCGCCATCCCTTCCCAGGCGATGAGGAACGGCAGGGCGGCGCGCGCGACCACGGCGAGGGCGAGGCTGGCCACGAGCACGGCGAGCAGCAGGTGAGCCGCTCCGACGGCACGCCGCCCGCGCTCGTGTGCGAGGTAAGTCAGTCCGTAAAACGCGCACGCGGCGCCCACGCTCAGGATCGCCAGGAGGAAGACCGCCGAGAGTGCGTCGATGCCGAACACCCACGGGCCGAACGGCGTCGTGGGCGCCAGGCCCACGTCGGCCACCGTGCCGCCGGATAACACGGCCAGCGCCGGTATCGCGCCGGCAATGCACCCCGCGCCGAAGAGGACGCGGAACAACATCTCCCCCACGGCCGGGCGCCGCGCCAGTACCGCCGCGGCCAAGCCGGCGAGCAGCATCAGCGTGACGCCGAGCGCGATCAGGCTCATGGGGCTCGGTGCACGCCGCTGGCCCGCCCCTCGACCGCCTGCACCCGCGCCAGGATTTCCGCATCGGGCGCCCGGTGAATCAGCAGGCGCCGCAGCCCTTCATCGTGCAAGGCGAAGCCGAGCTGACCGAGAATACGGAGGTGGCCGGGGACGTTGGCGCTGATTACGGTGAACAGCGCGTGGACGGGCTGGCCGTCCAAGGCACCGAAGTCCACCGGATGGCGCAGCAGGCACAGCGTGACGAACGGGGCAGCGACGTGAAGCAGAATCGGGTTCCGCACGTGCGGAATGGCGATGCCGTCGCCGATTCCCGTGGAGCCCATCGCCTCCCGCGCTTCGAGCGTCGTGACCAGGAACTCTCGGTCCACTTCGGCGGGCAGCGGGAGGCGCTGCACGATCTCGTGCAGCACGCTCGCCTTATCCTCGCCGCCCACGTCGCGATGGATACCGCCGCTGGACAGCAGGGCCGATAACGGCGCCACCTGCTCCGGCCGGCGCTGTGCCTGCTCGAGCAGCGCGCGCGCGACCGGGACGCCGTTTTCCGTCGCCCACTCCCACACCTCAATCGCGTTCAGATAGAGGCGCTCGTCCGCTCGATGGACGGGGAGGGCGCGACGGGCAATCCAGCGTCGCACCGTCGCCTCATCGACCCGCAAGTACGACGCGGCCTCGCGCACAGTGAGTTGCATCTTAAGGGATCACCGGCATCCCTGGGGACGTCTCTCGCGCGACTGTCGGCGTCGCAAACGCGGGCCGTTGCACCGGGGGCAGCCCGAGGTGAGCCCGGGCGCGATTCAGCGCATCATCGATGTTGCCGTGGACGTTCTCCTCGCCCAACTCGTCGTACATTCCCGAGCGCTCGAGCGCGACGACGGGCTGGGCGTGCACGTCGGACAGAATGACGAGCGTCCCTTCCCTGCGGCTGCGCTGCACCACGTCGCGCAGCGCGTGCAGGCCCGTCGAGTCGATCGCGGGCACGTGCCGCAAGCGCAGAATGAGTACCTTCGGCTTCCCCGCGATCCGACCCACGCGGTCCTTGAACATTTCAGCCGCGCCGAAGAAGAACGGCCCTGTAATCTCGTAGACCTGCACCCCCGCCGGCACGGTGCGCCGCTGCACCGCGTTGGGATCGCGCTCGAAGTCGTCCGCCGGGTCCTCGAACTCGTGCGTCAGTACGCTGATGTTGGTCACCTCGGCCATGCGGCGCATGAACAGGAACGCCGCGAGCACCATGCCGACCTCGATCGCTACCGTGAGGTCTACCAGCACGGTCAGCAGGAACGTCGCGAGCAGCACCGCCACGTCGCTCTTCGGCGCGCGGAACTCGGAGACGAATGTCCGCCATTCGCTCATAT
>DASZCG010000146.1:0-3664 GCA_035943355.1 Gemmatimonadales bacterium | reverse complement strand
GCATGTCTCCCCGGAACGGCTGGAGCGCTTTTTCGTCAAGACCGAGGGCGGCTACCAGATCACTAAGCGGATTCGGGAACTGTGCGTGTTCGCCAAGCAAGACCTGATCAAGGACCCGCCCTTCTCCAAGGTGGACCTGATCAGTTGCCGAAACGTGCTGATCTACCTTGGCGTCCCACTGCAGCGAAAGGTCTTGTCCGTTCTGCATTACGCGCTCAAACCGGGCGGGTTCTTGCTGCTGGGGGACTCGGAAAATCTCGGCGCGCTTGAAACATCGTTTGAGCCGCAAGACAAGAAGGTGAAGCTCTATACCAAGAAGCTGACGAGACCCGTTCCTGCCCCCGAGCCGGCGCTGAAGGCATCGGGAGACAGGGGTCCGTCGCTCCCCGAGCAGGAGTCACACTGGAGCGACGCCGGGTTGCGGAACGCGGGCGACCAGCTCGTTTTGAAGCGGTACGGTCCGCCCGGCGTCGTGGTCAACGACAAAATGGAGATCGTTTCCTTCCGCGGGGACACCAGTCCGTATCTGCTGGCCGCACCGGGAGCGCCCAGTCTCCAACTGCTGAGAATGGCCCGCGGCACTCTCGCTCCGACCCTGCGATCTACGCTCGGGGAAGCGAAGAAACTCGGCAAGGCTGTCCAACGGAAGGACCTGCACCTGGACGCGGCAGACTGGTCCAGAACCTTCAACCTCGCAGTGATGCCGATCACGAGCGCGCACGTGAGCGAGCCTCTCTGGATGGTGTTGTTCCAGGAGAGCGGTGCTTCGAAGGCGGGGGAGAGGGGACGAAAGACCCCGTCTCCGAAAGGAGAAATCGCGGGTCCAGGGCCATCAAAAGCCCAGATGACGGCCGAGCTCGTCAGCACCAAGGACAGCCTGCACTCCCTGCTGGAGGAATACGCGGCCACCAACGAGGATCTGCAATCGGCCAACGAAGAAATCCAGTCCGGCAACGAGGAACTGCAAAGCACCAATGAAGAGCTGCAAACCTCGAAAGAAGAGATCCAGGCCAGCAACGAAGAACTGGTTACGGTCAACGAGGAGTTGCAGAACCGCAATGTCGAACTGACAGAGGCCAACAACGATCTGCTCAATCTGTTCAGCAACGTCAATACGCCGATTGTGATGCTGGCAAACGATCTACGCATCCGACGGTTCACTCCGGCGGCGGAGAAAGTAATGAACCTGATCCCCGCCGACATCGGCCGACCGATCAGCAATATCAATCTCGGTCTTGTCGGGGAGAACTTGGAGCAAGAGGTCCGGCAGGTCGTCGAAACCCTCGCTCCGGTGGACAGGGTGGTGCAGGATCGCGTGGGGTGCTGGCACCTGCTGCGAATCCGCCCCTATCGCACGAGCGATAACAAAATCGAGGGCGCCGTCGTGGTGCTCGTGGACATCGATGAGCTGAAGCGGTCGCGGGACCTGGCGCAGGCCATCCTCGACACGATGCGCGAATGCTTGGTCGTGCTGGACGACAAGAACCGGGTGAAAACCGCCAACCTCTACTTCTACCGCGCATTCAACGTTGCAACTGCGCAGGCAGAGGGCCGAGTGATCTACGATATAGCCGATGGTAGGTTGAACGTGCCCAACCTTCACGCCCTGCTGGACGGAGCCCGCTTCCATAACACGACCTTCCAGAACGTCAAGATCGACTTCGAGCGAATCGGCGAGAAGAAAAGAACCATGTATCTGAACGCCCAGCGGCTCCCCGACAGCGAGCTGGTGCTGCTGATAGCGCGCGAGCCGGCGGATCTTTTGTAGGAAGCGACCTGTGCCCCGCGCCGCAGGACGTCGCGTGATTGCTACTCGGTGTCGTAACTCAGTCCCTAATGAAGTCGCGTGTGGTTCTGGGGGTCGCGGGTTCAAATCCCGCCGTCCCGACTCGGCCCCCGCCAAACGGCGGGGGCCTGCTATTTGTCGAACGATCCCAGGTTGATCCCGTGTTGAGACACCGCGCTAGATTTCGTTGCGATGGCCGCCGAGCATGCCTACGTTCCCCCCAATGACCCCGCCGCTCCTCACTGCTGACGAGCTCCCGTACACCAACACGCCGAACAAGCGGACCGAGCTGGTTCGTGGCCACCTCGTTATTCACGAGCCTCGCGGCGGCCGGCACGCCAGCATCACCGCGAACCTTGCCGCGCGGCTCTGGAATCACGCGGATCTGACGGGCGCGGGCGCGGTCTTCGTCGGAGATACCGGATTCACACTGGCCCGGAACCCCGATACCGTGCGCGGACCTGACATCGCATTCGTCCAAAAAGACCGCCTGCCCAACCCCATCACGACCGGTTATCTCGAGCTCGCGCCCGACCTCGTGGTCGAAGTCGTATCGCACACCGACCGGCCGGGAGAGGTGCTCGCGAAAGTGGGCGACTGGCTCGACGCGGGTGCACGCCGGGTGTGGGTCATCGACCCCGAGCGCCGCCTCGCGCGCGTCTATCGCCACGACGGCGCCGAAACCATCCTCGAGGAAACCGAGCAGCTCGGCGGCGAGGACGTACTACCGGGTTTCTCCTGCACACGCGTCTCGATCCTCTGACGCCGAGCCTTCGCAATCTCCGTCGCCGACCTCGTTGGGAGATTGCATTCGCCGCAACGGTGATCGTCCTGTTTATCGTCGCACAAATGACCGATTCCTGGACGTTCCATCACTTCACATATCCTGCGGTTTACGACCGCCCCTGGGGCCGCATGCTCCGCCTCGCCGGTTACGCGCCGCTCTGGGCGCTCATCGCGATCGCGCTCGTGCTGCACGACTGGAGACCGCGACTCCGCGCCACGCTATGGAAAGCAAGCCGCCGCGGTCTGCTGCTCCTCGGCGCCGTCGCGCTCGCCGGCCTCGTCGCCGAAGCTCTCAAACTCACGCTCCGTCGCGAACGCCCCGGGCTCACCGGCGGAGCGCACCTCTCCCGCCCCTGGGCCGATCATCCGTTCTCGAGCGCTCAGCTCGGGCTGCCGAGCAGTGAGGTCGCGGTGGCATTCGCCGCCGCGGCGATCCTGGCACGGGTCTTCCCCGAATCCCGCGGTCTCTGGTACGGCATCGCCATCGGGTGCGCGCTGACGCGCGTCGCCAGTGGCGCCCACTTCGTGAGCGACGTCGCGCTGGGAGCATTGGTGGGATACGTCGTCAGCGTGAGCCTGTGGCAGAGCAACAAGATGGAGGCGCCTGCGTGACCATTCCGTACCCGCACATCTCCCCCCAAGTCTTTCGGCTGGGCCCGTTCTCGGTGCGCTGGTACGGGGTGATGTATCTCGTCGGATACGTCGTCGGCTTCCGCATCATGCGGGCGCGGATCAGGCGCGGCCTGATCTCCATGACCGACCGCCAGCTCGACGCTCTGATCGGCTATCTGCTGGCCGGCATGCTGATCGGGGCGCGCCTGATGTACGCCATCGCGTATCAGGCGGGACACTATCTGGACGACCCGCTGGAAATCATTCGCATCTGGCACGGCGGGCTCTCCTTCCACGGCGCGGTGATCGGGCTGACGGCAGCGTGCGCCATTTTCGCGCGCGTGCACCGCGTCCCGTTCTGGCAACTCGCCGACACGCTGGCCCTGGCCGGCACCCCCGGGCTCTTCTTCGGTCGCCTCGGCAACTTCATTAACGGAGAGCTCTACGGCCGCGTCACAAGCGTGCCGTGGGCGATGGTGT
>DASZCG010000145.1:0-3618 GCA_035943355.1 Gemmatimonadales bacterium | reverse complement strand
GAGCCTCGATTCGGAGAGTGAGGCCAAGATCCAGGACGGATTGCGGGCGCTGCGGCGGGGCCGGACGACGTTCGTCATCGCGCATCGGTTGTCGACGATTCGCAGCGCCGATCAGATTCTGGTGATCGAGGCCGGGCAGATTGTGGAGTGGGGCACGCACGAGCAGCTGCTCGGGGCGAACGGACGCTACAAGCAACTCTATGACAAGCAGTACCATTTTGAGAGAGATCGATTCATCAATCCCGGGGAGGATTTTACTCCCGAACCAGAAGAAAAAGTGGTGCCACAGCCACTCGCTCCCCCGACGCGGCTCTAAGAAACCAGTTGCCGGAGTTAGTTACAAAGTTGCCAAACGGCAAGTGGCTCCAAGCTTGAAGCTTCCAGCTTGAAGCCACTTGCCGTCTGTGCAACTTCGCAACTTCTCTTGAGACTTGAAGTCTTGAGTCTTTCGTCTAGTTAACCGTCACTTGCCCTCCCGTCATCGCCACGAGCGGCAGATTCGGCTGCGCCGTGCACTGTACCGCCAGCCCAATGAATGTGAAACTGATGGCGTCCGGCGCATCGTTCGCTGATTTCCCCAAGTCGGCGACCCGGGTGAGCGCCGGGAGGCCGCTCAGATCGACTCCACCCACGCCGGTGCTGCCGGACCGGATGATGCCGCCGATCCAGGCTTGATTCCCGGCCACGACCAGGCAGTTCACATCGACATGCACGCCGCCCTGTCCCTGCCCGAACTGATCGGACCATTCACCGGAGACAGAACCATCCGCTGTCTGAATTGCCACCAGTGAGAAATTGGCGTCGGTGTTCAGGGTGGCATCCTGATCGCTGCCGCCGACCGAGACGCGGTGGATCACGGCGCTGGCGCCCTGCGCGTCGGCGCTCAAGCTGCCGAGGGAAGCGGGAGGAGTGGGCTCGTTACACGCGACGACGAGGGCGACCGGAACGGCAAACCATGCGGTTTTCATGAGGCCTCCGTGTGAAGGGAAGACGGTGGACGCGTTCAGATTTCGCGTCGGCTCTGGAGGCCACAATTGCACGTTGCCGGAATACACGACGCTCTGACGTGGGCGTAACAGGACGGGGACCGGATGTGCACGCGGTGTGCACGAAGGGTGCAGGGTGAAGCAACGACAGCACAGACGCCAAGACGCCAGAAAAGTTGCGAGTTGCGCAGACGGCGAAGTGGCTCAGAAAAGTTGCGAAGTTGCTCAGACGGCGAAGTGGCTCCAAGCCGCCAGCGTTCAGACGCCAGAAAAAGCTCCGCGATGCGGTGATTGGATGCTGTGCCCAAGGCTGTGAAGCCCCATCGTTGCGCATGGGCCACTTCAAAAAACTCAAGGCATGGGAGCACGCGCGGGCACTCGCGCTCATTTCCAAGCCGCTTATTGCCCGGTTACCATCTGACGAGCGAAGTGGACTGGCTAATCAATGGCAACGCGCCGCGAGCAGCGTCGTTCTCAACATCGCAGAAGGTGCGAGTCGGCCAGGTAACAGAGAGTTCAGACGGCACCTTGGTATCGCCCGTGCGTCCCTGGACGAGATTGAAGCAATCATCGACCTCGCGGTCGGACTCGACTATCTGCGGCGGGAGGAAGTGACTCGAGCCAGTGCCGTCCGGGACGAATGCGCCCGTACGGTTTACGGATTGATGCGAAAACTGGGCGAGCACGCGCAGTAACTGGCGTCTTGCTACTTGCGCCTTGGAGCCAGTTCGCCGTCTGCGCGACTTCGTAACTTGCTGCGCCTTGTTACTTGCGGCTGGTAGCCCATGCCGCCGTGTGAAACTGTGACGAGCGTGGGGCCAGTTTGCCCTTCCCGGCTGCGTACTCCTTCCAGGTTACCGGCTGGTTGTCATTCGCGATTTGCCGCATGGTGATGCACCCCTGCACCGGGCACACCGCCGCGCACAGATTGCACCCGACGCACGCCTCCTCGATGATCTCGACGACCGGCCCTCCATTGGTGCGCGGCAGGCGGCGAATCGCCTGGTGGGCGCCGTCCTCGCAGGCCGTCCAACACAGCTCGCACTTGATGCATTTGTCCTGATCGATGTGCGCCAGCAGGTGATAGTTGAGATCGAGCTCTTCCCACTTCGCCACCCGGGGCAGCGCGCGTCCGCGAATGTCGGCCAGCGTCCGATGCCCCCGCTCGTCCATCCAATTCGACAATCCGTCGATCAGGTCTTCCACGATCCGGAAGCCGTAGTGCATCACCGCAGTGCACACCTGCAGCGTGCCGGCACCGAGGGCGATGAACTCCGCGGCATCGCGCCAGGTCGCGATCCCGCCGATTCCTGAGATCGGGATCGTGACGCTGGGGTCGCCGGCCACCGCCGCGACCAGATGGAGCGCGATCGGCTTCACCGCGGGCCCGCAGTAGCCACCGTGACTCGACTTGCCGGCCACGGAGGGCTGCGGCTCGAACGTCAGTAAATCGACGCCCACGATCGAGTTGATGGTGTTGATCAGCGACAGCGCATCGGCGCCACCCTTGACCGCGGCGCGCGCGATGTAGGTGATGTCGGTGACATTGGGTGTGAGCTTCACGATCACGGGAATCGTGGCGACTTCCTTGACCCACTCGACGATCTGGCAGGTGTAGTCCGGGACCTGGCCGACCGCGCTCCCCATGCCGCGCTCGCTCATCCCGTGGGGGCACCCGAAGTTCAGCTCGATGCCGTCGGCGCCGGTATCCTCGGTTTGCTTCACCATCGTGTGCCACGCGGCACGCTGCGATGCGACCATGAGCGAGGCGATCACGGCGTGCTGCGGATAGTTCCGCTTGACGTCCGCGATCTCCTTGAGGTTTTCGCTGATGGGGCGGTCGCTGATCAGCTCGATATTGTTGAAGCCCATCATGCGATTCTGGCCGAGGTCCACGGAGCCGTAGCGGGAGAAGACATTGATGATGGGCTCCCCGATCGTCTTCCAGACAGCGCCGCCCCAGCCCTGATCGAAGGCCTTCGCGACCTGACCGTAGGTATTGGTGGGTGGGCCGGACGCCAGCCAAAAGGGATTGGGGCTTTTGATGCCCGCGAAGCTTGTGGTGAGGTCAGCCATGGGTCCTCGTCAGGAATTCATGCATTCTTTTCGCCGCGGTCACGCCCTCGGCCGCCGCGTTCACGATCTCCGCTCCGCCATTGGCGCAGTCACCGCCGACGAAGACCTTGGGATGATCCTTGGGCCACCGCAGCTCCGTGCGCTCGTCCTGTCCGATCGCCACAATCACCATGTCGCACGGGATCGTCTCCGTGCCGGTCGCGGTACGCACCTCGAGCCCTGCCACGGCGCCATTTCCCAGAATCCGCTGCGGCGCCGCATTGAACCGAAAGCCGCAGCCGTCATGCTTGGCCAACTCGTACTCGTAGTGATAGCACGGCATGTCGCTCTCGCCCCGGCGATAAACGATCGTCGAGGATGCTGCGCCGAGCCGCTTGGCCTGCGTGACCGCGTCGATCGCGGTGTTGCCGCCGCCGATCACGACGACCTGGCGCCCGACGGCCGTCTCGCGATACGGATGCGTCTTGAGATGCTCGATAAACGTGAGCGCGTCCGTGACCCCGGGCAGGTCGTCGCCCGGAATGCCGAGTCGCTTTGTGCTGCCCAACCCGACGCC
>DASZCG010000144.1:0-3671 GCA_035943355.1 Gemmatimonadales bacterium | reverse complement strand
CAATCACATGGTCGTCGGCGACGACGGCGGCGTGGCGCAGACGTGGGACAGGGGCGGCAATTGGGACTTCCTGAACACATTCCCGATCGGGCAGCCCTACATCGTCAGCTACGACATGAACTTCCCCTACAGCGTCTGCGCGGGCTATCAGGATAACGGCTCCTGGTGCGGCCCGTCGCGACGGCGCCAGGGCGAAATCACCAACGCCGATTGGACGACGGTTGGCGGCGGCGACGGCTTCTATACGGCGCAGGACCCGACCGACCCCACCACCATCTACGTCGAGTCGCAGGGCGGCAACATGTCGCGCCTCAACTTCGCGACGGGCGAGCGCGTCCTGCTGCAGAAGCCGAACTGGCGGCCGCGCTACACGCAGTTCGAGGACTCGATCGTAATCGAGCGGCCCGATACCACCAAACCCGAGACCTCGGCACAGAAGAAACGCATTACCGATCTGCGCGCGCGCCAGAAGTCCGACTCCAACGAGACCGATCTGCGCTGGAACTGGAATACGCCGTTCCTCATCTCCGCTCACAATCCGGAGACGTTCTACGCGGGCGCCAACAAGGTCATGAAGTCGACGCGGCGCGGCGAGGATCTCTACCCGATCTCGCCAGACCTCACGACCAAGGATTCCATGCGGATTCGCGTTTCCACGCGCACGACCGGCGGCGTCACACCGGATGTCACCGGCGCGGAGACGTATTGCACGATCGTGTCGCTCTCCGAGTCGCCGCTGCGGCCGGGCCTGCTGTTCGCCGGGACCGACGACGGCAACGTGTGGGTCACCAAGAACGACGGCGGCAATTGGGAGAATATCACCGGCCGCTTCCCCGGCGTGCCGGCGGGCACCTACGTCAGCCGCATCGAGCCCTCGCATTTCGACACGGCGACGTTCTACGTCACGTTCGACAATCACCGCAACGGCGACTACAAGCCGTACGTGTACGTCACGACCGACTTCGGCAAGTCGTTCAAGTCGATCGTCAACAATTTGCCCGCCGATGCGGGCCTCCCGAACTACACGCATGTGATTCGTGAGGACGTCGCGAACCGCGATCTGCTGTTCGTGGGCACGGATGTGGGCCTCTACGTGTCACTCAACCGCGGCAGTTCATGGCAGCGCTTCATGACCGGCTTCCCGACCGTCCCGGTGCACGACCTGCGGATTCATCCGCGCGAACGAGACCTCATTGCCGCCACGCACGGCCGCGCGCTGTGGATCGTCAACATCGCGCCGCTCGAGCAGCTGAATGACAGCGCGATAGCCGCCGACTATCTGTTCCAGCCGACCACGGCGTACCAGTACGGGCAGCCGCCACTCGGCGGCGGCAGCACGGGCCAGAAGGCGTTCCGCGCGTCCAGCCCGCCATATGGCGCGGAGATTGTCTACCGCCTCGCGAAGGGGAATCCCGACCGGCGCGCGCGGACGCAGGTCGTGATTCGCGACGTGCGCGGCGATTCGGTACGCACGCTGCAGGGTCCCGCTGCCGCCGGCGTCAACCGCGTGTATTGGAATTTCCAGGGCCGCACTCCGCCGCCCGTCGCGCTTTCGCCATCGCAGAAACGTGACAGCGCCTGGCTCGTGTCGCGGATCAACGTCGTGTTCGATTCGCTCGCGAAATCGGGCGGCAACGCCGAACAGCTCGATCCGATCAAGAAGTTGTTGCTGGCGGGTGATGTGCAGGGGATCGCGCAGCGATTCGGGTTCGGCGGCGGTGCTGGAGGGGGCGGCGGAGGCGGTGGTGGAGGAGCACCGTTCAACGCCGCGGGCCGGTTCAACGAACGCCCCGGCGAAACGACGCCGCGGACGCCGAGCGCGAGGGGATCACTGCCGGCCGGCGGCGGCGAGAGCAGCGGTGAGTCCGGCGATGCGGCGCCCGACGCGAGCTTCCTCCAGACGCTGGGCACCCTGCTGCGCAAACCGGGTCAGACCGGCGGTGGCGGGGGTGGCGGGGGCGGTGGCTTTGGCGCCCTGGGATTCGTCGCGCAAGCGTTTGGACGGCCCACCGCGGGTGGTGGATTTGGGGGATTCGGTGGTGGCACGCCGCAAGTCGCGACGGGCGACTATCTCGTCACGATCACAATCGATGGGAAGACACTGAGCCGCGTATTGCGAGTCGAACGAGGCCGGTAGGGTTGTCGTTTCTCGATACCAAGCATCAACGCGCCGCGTTCGTCATTATCGCGCTGGGCGCGGTGGTGCTGTGGTCCCTGGGGCCGTACGCCACGGGGATCATTGGCATTCCGGTGCTCGCCGTGCTCTTCGCGCCGCTGCAGAACTGGTTCGTGAAGCGTGGCGTGCACAGCGGATTTGCGTCGCTGGTGGTTACTCTGCTGGGGGCGGTGCTGCTGATCGTCCCGGGCCTCTTGATCACCGGTTTGCTGATCAATGAAGCACAGCAGGTGGCGCAAAACGTGCTGCAGAGCCCGATCCTCGAGCAGTTCTCAAGCCTGCAGATCCGCGGCATCCCGGTCGGCCCCCGCCTCGCCGAGGCGGGCGGCCGCATCGTGTCAGCGATCGGGTCCAGCGTGTTTGGATTGGTCGGCACAGCGACTCGGATATCCCTGAACCTCACGATTTCGTTTTTCGGGCTCTACTACGTCCTAAAGCATCCGGGGGACGTCTGGCTCGACGCCCGGCCCTACATCCCGTTTTCCGACGCCAACACCGAAAAACTCGGGAAGCGATTCAGAGACGTGACGGTGTCGACCGTGATCGGCACGGGGGTGGTCGCGGCGCTCCAGGGCGCGTTGCTGGGAGTCGCGTTTGCGGTTGCCGGCCTCCCCAATGCCTTGTTCTGGAGCGTCGTCACGATGGCGCTGGCCATCCTGCCGGTCGTGGGCAGCGGCATGGTGTGGGGACCGGCGGCGGTAATACTCATCATGCAGCACCGCGCTGCGGCAGGGGTGGTGCTGATCATCTGGGGCGTCGTGGTGGTAGGCAGCGTGGACAATTTCATCCGGCCGCTGATCTATCGGCGCTTCTCCGAGATTCATCCGCTCATCACCCTGATCGGCGCCATCGGTGGTGTGAGCCAGTTCGGCCTGCTGGGGCTGCTGATCGGGCCGCTCGCGCTCAGCTACCTGTTCGAGCTGATCCGCATGTATCGCGAGGAGTACCTGGAGCCGGAGCGGGAGGGGGGGGGGGCTTAACGCACCGCCTCGCGGGCCCGGGCGATATCCACCCGATCGCCATCGCCGGACTGCATTTGCGCCAGAAACAGGAGATAGCGCGACCGCGCGGCCGCGTGGTCACCGGCCAGCTCCGCGCCGCGCGCTGAGCCGTAGAGGCTGCGCGCGCGATTGGGTTCGCGCGTGAGTGTCGCCTCATACGCCGCGCGGGCGTCCGCATAGCGGTGCGCCGCCAGCAGCATATCGGCCTGCAGCTCACGCGCCGGCAGCAGCTCACCGGGCGTAATCGGCTGTTTCTCCGTGACATCCTCGAGATCGGCGGCGGCCTTGGCTTGCGTGAGGGCGCCTGCCGTGTCACCGGCCGCGAGGGTGGACCAGGCCGTCACCAGCTGGCGTTTGATCGCGACGACACGAGCCCAATCGCTGTCCCCGCGTCGCGACATGTCGGTTTCGATCGCTGCGAGCGCCGCAACTTCCACGTTGGCGCGAGCGGTATCGAGCGCACGAGCTGCACCGATGCCGCGCGTGAAGTGCCC
>DASZCG010000143.1:0-10282 GCA_035943355.1 Gemmatimonadales bacterium | reverse complement strand
TCTTCGGGCCGCTCGGCATGACCGCCACCCGCTTCGTGCCGCCCACCAGCTGGCACGACAGCATCGCGCCCACCGAAGTCGACACGTTCTTCCGCCATCGCTTGTTGATCGGCGAGGTGCACGACGAGAGCGCCGCGCGCTTGGGCGGCGTGTCGGGGAATGCGGGACTGTTTTCGAATGCGCCGGACCTGGCGAGATTCGCAAAATGGCTACTCGCGGAACGCGCCAAGCCCGACAGCGTCTACGAGTCATGCACCGATGCTGGGCCTTGTTCGCCGTCGCTCTCCGGGCCGATTGTGCGCGCATTCACTCACCGCCAAGACATCCCGTCTGGCTCTTCGCGTGCGCTGGGCTGGGACACGCCCTCCGATCTCTCGAGCGCGGGCACGAAAATGGGACCGAACGCATTCGGACATACCGGCTATACCGGCACGTCCATCTGGTTCGATCCCGACCGCGGCGTCTTCATTATCCTGCTCACGAACCGCGTGAATCCCACGCGGGCCAACATCAAGATCCTTCAGGTACGGCGGCGCGTGGCCGATCTCGTGAACGACGCGCTCACTCCACCACAGTAGCCCAGCCGCGCCGCGAGAGATCGCGGTAAATCACGAAGCCGCCGATCGCGCTCAGCGCCAGCAAGACCAGACCCGGCACGGTCTGATGCAGCAGCAGTTTTCCGATGCCGAACAGGGCGCCATATACCAGCACGCATCCCGCGACCCAGTCCAGCAGGTTATTGAGGCCGTCGCCTGCCACTTTCACATCCGGCGCGAGCGCCGCCACGGGTTTCCATCCGGTCCGTGAGGGCCGAGTACGCCGGTAAAAGGCGAGCAACGTGTCATTCGGCTCCGGTTTGGTGAGATAGGTGACGGAGAGCCACACGATGGTGGTAATCGCGACGGTCGTGAGCATGACCAGGGCGAACTGCTTCGGCTGGTCCGTGTCGAACCCAAACACCACCTGGAGCCCGATCGATACGACGGCCGCGCAGATCATGGCCGCGACTTCGCTCCACGCATTGATGCGCCACCAATACCAGCGCAGCAGCAGCACGCCGCCCGTTCCCGCCCCGGTGACGATCAGCACCTTCCACGCCCCACCGATCGAATCCATGTGGCGAGTGATCTCTGCAGACACGAGCGTGAGCAGCACCGTGGCTACCTGTGACGCCCGCACATAGTACTGCTCCGTGCCGTCCCGCTTCACGAACCGGCGCCAGAAGTCGTTGATCAGATAGCTCGCGCCCCAGTTGAGCTGCGTCGCGATGGTGGACATGTACGCGGCGGCGAAGGCGGCGATCATGAGGCCGCGGAGCGATGCCGGCAGGTAATCGATCAGCACGCGGATGTAGCCTGTTTCCGGATCCTTGAGTCCGGGGAACAGGATGAGCGACGCAAGCGCCGTGAGAATCCACGGCCAGGGCCGGAGGGCGTAGTGCGCGATGTTGAACCAGAGCGTCGCGAGCATCGAATGCCGCTCGTCTTTAGCGCTGAACATGCGCTGCGCGACGTACCCGCCGCCGCCGGGCTCGGCGCCGGGGTACCAGGTGGCCCACCAGTTCACCGAGATGTACACAAGGAACGTGATCATCGGCATCCATACCGAATTCAGATCCGGCACGAGATTCAGCGCTTCGCCGCGGCCGCTGGATACCAGCTTCTCCTTCATCGCCTCGATGCCGCCCACCGCGTTCACGGCAAACACGGCCAGGACGATTACCATGCCCATCTTGATGACGAACTGGACCATGTCGGTGACGAGCACGCCCCACAGTCCCGAGAGCGTCGAAATGAACGACGTGAGGGCGATCAACCCGAGGACGATCAGCAGCGCCTGGTCCTTGCTGATGCCGAAGATCAGTCCGAGGATCTTCACCATCGCGAGATTGACCCAGCCGAGGATGATGCAGTTGACGATGACGCCGAGGTACAGCGAGCGGAAACCGCGCAGGAACGCGGCGGGTTTGCCGGAGTAGCGAATCTCGGCGAACTCGATGTCGGTCATGACACCGGCCCGGCGCCAGAGCCGCGCGTAAAAGAACACGGTGAGCATCCCGCTCATCAGGAAGCTCCACCAGATCCAGTTGCCGGCGATGCCGTTCTTCGCGACCAACCCCGTGACGACGAGCGGCGTGTCGGCGGCGAATGTCGTCGCGACCATGGACGTGCCGGCGAGCCACCACGGCACGTTGCGGCCCGACAGGAAGAATTCGCTGACGCTCTTGCCCGCGCGCGCCTTGTAGTAGAAGCCGATGCCGACGTTGAGCGCGAAGTACGCGCCGATGACGAGCCAGTCGATGAAGGTCAGTCGCATGGGCCACCAATTGGGGGGACCACAGTTGGTTCGGCAAGCCATGTTTCTCGACAGGCTCAAGCCCGGCCTGTAGGGTGTTGAATCGGAGCCGTTGACAGACCCCTCCTGCTCTTCTAAGTTGCTGCCAGACTGGAGGATAGTGATGAGCACAACTCAAAGACCGACCGTCACCCTCACGCTCACCGAGCGCGCGGGGCAAGAAGTCAAGAAATTCCTGGCCGAGGAAAAGGTGTCGCCGGAGTCGGCCGGGCTGCGGGTCGCCGTGTTGCCCGGGGGCTGCTCGGGCTTCCGTTACAGCCTGAACATCGAAGAGCAGCCGGCGTCGGACGACGTGGTGGTGGAGAGCGCCGGTGTGCGGCTCTTCGTCGACGAGTTCAGCGCGCAGTACCTGAACGGCACCGTGATTGATTACAAGAGCAACTTTCAGGAGTCCGGCTTCGCGTTCGAGAATCCGAACGCGTCGGGTGGCTGCGGCTGCGGATCGTCGTTCACGGTTTGAGCGTTGATCCTTCCTGATCCGGTAGTTTGGGCCCGCGCCTGTCGCGGGCCCTTGCTTTTGTAGCCGATGCGCACGCTCGACGTCGCGGTCATCTTCGCGTACTTCGCCGCCGTAATGGTGTTCGGCCTGCTACTCGCAGGTCGTCAACGCGACGCCACAGATTATTTCCTTGGACACCGCGGGCTCCCCTGGTGGGCTTTGATGATGTCAGTCGTCGCCACCGAAACATCGGCAGTCACCGTGATCTCGGTCCCCGGTCTCGCAGCGCGCGGAGACCTCACATTCTTGCAGGTGGCTTTTGGTTATTTGGTCGGTCGAATCGGCGTCGCAAAATTCCTCCTCCCAGGGTACTTCGAAGGGACCCAGGACACCGCATACCAACGACTCGAGCGACGCTTTGGGAGGGCTGCCCGGCGAACGGCGTCCGGCGTTTTCCTCGTGACGCGAGCCCTGGCCGACTGTGTGCGCATCTTCGCGACAGCGATTCCGCTCGCCATCATCGTGTACGGAACGCCCAACCCTACCGACAGAGCCCTGGCGTTGGGCATCCTGACCATTGGCATCGTGACACTCCTGTACACCTGGTTCGGCGGCCTCCGCGCCGTCGTATGGGTGGACGTCATCCAACTGTGCGTGTACCTGCTGGGCGGCATCGCGACGTTAATCGTCGCAACGCACGAAGCCGGCGGTGTCCAGGCTTTTGGACGCGCATGGGCAGCCGGAAAACTTGCCGTGCTCGATTTTCGGCCGTCCTTCAGGGTCCTTTACACATTCTGGGGCGGGTTGATCGGTGGGGGACTTCTTGCCGCTGCATCGCACGGCACTGACCACCTCATCGTTCAGCGGCTGTTGGCCGCGCGCGGCCTGAGGGACGCGCAACGGGCGTTGATCGGGTCCGGCGTTTTCATCATCGCGCAGTTCGCTCTATTCCTGCTTGCAGGAACAAGCCTCTGGCTGGCGGGCGCGGATAATGGCGTGATGCGGAGCGACGCGATCTACCCGACCTTCATCGTGACACATCTCCCCCCAGGCATCGCCGGACTCGCGGTCGGCGGCATCCTGGCAGCCGCCATGAGTAGCCATGCGTCCGCGGTCAACTCACTCGCCTCTGCTTCCACACACGATTTCTACGCTCCACTCACCGGCCGGCACGATACGGGACACCTGTTGTGGGTGGGACGCTGGTTTACCCTCATCTGGACGGCGGTACTCGTGGCAGGTGCGATCGCCTTCATCGGCGATCGAGATACACCTGTGGTCCAGTTGGCCTTGAGCATCGCATCCCTCACCTACGGCAGCTTGCTCGGGACCTACATCCTCGGCGGAGCCTGGCAGCGAACGCGCCAGATCGACGTCATCGTCGCGATCGGCGTGAGCGTGATCCTCATGTCTCCCGTCGTGTTGGGCGCCGTGATCCCGCACTTCCCGCTGCGCTGGCTCCCGGGACTCGCATGGCCGTGGTACGTCCCGCTCGGAACTGCGATCACGGTGCTGGTGGGCATGCTGTCCTCACTCGTGATAGGCGGACGGGCGGTCGAGCCGATGGGCGGTCCCGCATGACAGCGCAGCCCGTCCTCTTAGGCGTTGACTGCGGCGGCTCCCACACCGCCGTGGTGGTAGGCGATTCCCGGGGCCGAGTCCTCGCCCGCGCGGAGGGGCCCGGCTCCGCGATGCGGCCGGGGGGCGCGGAACGCTCCGCAGCCGTCGTCGTCGACGTCGCCCGGCGGGCCGCCACGCAGGCGAAAATCGAACTCCCCGCCACGCTCGCGCTGGTCGGCGCCGCGGGTGCCGGCCGCGCCCCCGAACGCGACGAGCTCGCGGCAGCGCTCACCGCCGCCGGCGTGGCCGATCGGGTCGATGTCCGCGGGGACATCGAAATCGCCCTCGCGGCAGCCTTTGGGAACGCGCCGGGCATCCTGATCAATGCCGGCACGGGCTCGATCGCCTATGCGCGTACTCCGGACGGCACGCTGCATCGTGCCGGCGGTCACGGATGGCAGCTCGGTGACGAAGGCGGTGGCTACTGGCTGGGACGCCGCGCGCTCTCGGCCGCGGCTCGAGCGCAAGACGGCCTCGAGGAGTCGTCCACGCTGCTCGAGCGGCTGCTGGTCGCCCTCGGACTGCAGACGTTCGACGACCTGATTCGTTGGACGGCGACGGCGACGCCGCCACAGGTGGCCGCGCTCGCTCCGCACGTGCTCAATGCGGCGAAAGAAGGGGAGACGGTGGCGCAGCGCGCGGTGGACGCCGCAGCGGTGGAATTGGCGCAGCTGGTGCAGATCCTGACCGGACACTTCCCAGGGAGCGATGCCATCCGCGTGGCGAGCGCCGGAGGGCTACTGCGAGTTGGGTCGCCGCTCCTGGACGCGTTGCGCACACGCCTCACGGCGGACATTCCGCGCACCAAGCTCGCCGACTCGGGCGGTTTGGTGGACGCGCCGGTCGGCGCACTCCGGCTGGCGGCGCAGCTCCTGGGGCGCTAAGCGGTCGGCTGACGGATGCGGCTGTGCTTAAACCCGTATCCCACGTACACCGCCAACCCGATTGCCAGCCACACCACGAACCTGATCCACGTCTCGAGCGGCAGCCCCAGCATCACGTAGATGCAGAGGCCCGCCGACACGGGCCCCACCACGATGGCCCACGGCACCCGGAAGGGACGGGGGCGATTCGGGTCGGTCCGCCGCAGGATCACGACGCCGGCCGATACAAGAGCGAAAGCGAACAGCGTGCCGATGTTGGTGAGATTGTACGTCTCGTTGGCGTCGCCGATGAGGGCCCACACGGCAACGAAGACACCGGTGACGATCGTGGTGATGTAGGGGACGCGGCGGTTGGCGGAGATGCGGGCTGCCCAGGGCGGCAGCAGGCCATCGCGCGCCATCGCGAAGAAGATGCGCGGCTGGCCGTACTGAAAGACGAGTAACACCGCCGACATCGATACGATCGCGCCGAGCGCGACGATCCATCCGACAGTGCGGAACCCCGCCACCTCGAGTGCCTTCGCGAGCGGATCGGCCACGCCGAGATCCGTGTACTTCACCATTCCCGTGAGGACGGCGCCGACGATGACGTAGATCAGCGTGCAGATCGCCAGCCCGGCGAGAATGCCGATGGGAAGGTTGCGCTGCGGATTCCGCGTTTCCTCGGCGGCCGTCGAAATCGCGTCAAAGCCGATATAGGCAAAGAACACGATCGCGGCACCCTGGTGGATCCCACGCCAGCCATTCGGCGCAAACGGCGTGTAGTTTGCCGAATTGAGGTGGCTGAATCCGGCGACAATGAAGAGGCCGAGCACGACCAACTTGATCACGACGAGGATGTTGTTCATGCGGGCGCTTTCCCGCACGCCCAGGAGCAGCAGCCACGTGATCAACCCCACGATGAGAAACGCGGGCAGATTGATGAGCAGCGGTATGCCGGCAACGTGGGGTGCAGTCTGCAGCAATCCGTGGACCGCGGGGTCGGGGCTGAGCAGCGCCGTACGGTAGCCGGTCGTGATCCAGACCGGGAGATGGACGCCAAAGTTGCGCATCAAGGTATTGAAGTAATCGCCCCAGGAGATCGCCACGGCGACGTTGCCGACGGCGTACTCGAGAATCAGGTCCCAGCCGATGATCCAGGCGACCACTTCGCCCAGCGTCGCATACGAGTATGCGTACGCGCTGCCGGCCTGCGGGATCATGGACGCGAGCTCGGCATAGCAGAGGCCCGCCAGCGCACAACACACACCCAGCAGCAGGAATGAGAAGACGAGGGCGGGTCCGGCGCCGGCACGCACCATGTTCCCCGCCGCGTCGTACTGGCCCGCCGCAGCCGTGCCGATCGCGCCGAAGATTCCCGCGCCGATGACGGCGCCGATCGCGAGCATAATGAGGTCGCCGGCGCCGAGCACGCGCTTCAGGGAGTGCGGTGTCTCGAGCTCGCTGACGAGAAGGTCCGCGATCGGCTTGCGCTGGAAGAGCTGCCGCACGCTTTCCCTGCTTTCGGTATGGGACGGAGAGTCTAAGAAGACTTGATAATAACTATGGCGATTGACTCGACCTGATTCCCATCGCGAGTCCGTGCCGGATTGAATTGGAATTTCTTCATCGCGTCCATGAACTCTCGACGATAGTCGGTGTTCTTGATCGGCGGACTCACTTCAATCCGAGTGACTCTTCCCTCCGCCGTAACCCAGAAGCGGACCTCGTGGGGCCTCCGTTCTTCGCTGGGCGGGATTGGGGGAGTCACCATCCATTTCGGCGAGGCGGGGCTAATGTAACGCGCATCGCCTCCCGAGCCAGCGCCGGAATCCGAACCGATTCCGGGGCCCGTCCCCGTTCCCTGCCCGCCTCCCGTCCCGGGGCCCTGCCCCGGTCCCCCCGTCGTTCCGGCGCCGGTTCCGACGGCCGCTGCCGGAGCCGCAACGGAAACGGCGGGCGTTGGCATGTCGAGCTTCACGGGCTCGGGAGCTGGAATCGCGATGGTGGGCACCGTCACTGCCAGAGGCGCCGGTGGCACCTCCTGCGCTTGGGCCGCGGTGGGCGCGGGCAATGCGAACCAGGTGACGGCGGGCCGGCCGCCACCCCCGCCCCCGCCCCGCGGACCGGAGCCGCCGCCACCACCGCCCGCGAACATCGCCGCGCCCCGCCACAGCACCAGCACGGCGATCGTCAGGTGTGCGAGGAACGAGAGCGCCGCCGCCGGCCCCTCGCGCCGCCGGGGCAGTGGCAGCGAGTAGGCAGTGAACGCGGGACGCGGGGGAGGAAGCGGCACATCAGCCATAGAGAATAGATACACTAGAACGAAAACCGGGGCACGGTTTCATACCGTGCCCCGGTGTGCACCAGCTCACGACGGGCTACTTGGGAGCCCCGGCCTCCGCGGGCGTGAAGCCGATCACCTGAACGCCAGCGCCGCGCGCGATGTCCATGGCGTGTACGATGTCGCCATACTTGCGATTCGGCGCAGACTTGATGAAGAGCAGCTTGGCCGGCCGCTGATCGTACAGCTCGTGGAATTTTGCATCGAGCTGTTCGATCTGCACCGGCTGCGTGTTGACCGCGTACGAGCCGTCGGCCTTGAGCTCCAGCACGATCTGGTCGCTCTGCTGCTGCTTCTGCTTTGGCTGATTCTTCTGCTCCGGCGGAACCTGTACGTCGAAATCGCGCCGCGACAGCGGTAGCGTGATCATGAAGATGATGAGCAACACCAACAACACGTCGATCATCGGCGTGACGTTGATGTCCGCACTCAGCCCGGCGCCGCCCCCTCCGCCTCCCATGGCCATACGTCAGTGCTCCTTCTTCACTGCGCGTTCCTGCTCGGCGATCGCGCCGATCACGCGCACGCCCGCCTTGCGGGCGATCTCGAGCGCCGCCTGCACCCGCTCGTACTTCACGCTCTCATCGGCCTTGAGGTACATGATCTTGTCGATCGTACGGGCCGCGTACAGCCTCGTCAGCGCCGTCGGCAAACTGTCGTCGCTGATGTAGCGCGGGCCGGTGTACTTGCCGCTCGCCCCAGTGATGTCGAGATAGAACTTGCCGTCCCGGTCGATACCCAGCCGGATTTCACCCTCGGCTTCCTCGCGCGCGTCGGGGTTCTTGGCGCGCGGAATGGTCGCCTGGAAACCGGCGGTGATGGCCGGCGTCACGATCATGAAGATGATCAGCAGCACCAGCATCACGTCGATCATCGGTGTGACGTTGATGGTCGCCGAAACGGCTCCCTTGGCGCTTGCTCCGCCCATTGCCATAGGTCAGCTATCCCTTGATCGGACCGCTGGTCTGCGACGTCTTCTGCGTCTGGAATTCCTTCGTAAAGATCGACCGGCCGAACTCGCTGCCGACACTCTTGATGAGGTAGTCGATCAGCTCTTTCGACGTGTAAGTCATCTCGACCGTGAGGAAGTCGATCTTGGTGCTGAAGTAGTTGTACAGCCACACCGCGGGGATCGCGACGAGCAGGCCGAACGCCGTGGTGATGAGCGCTTCGGCGACGCCGCCCGTGATCGCGGCGAGCGAGCCGGAGCCGCCCGATGCGGACATGCCCTGGAAGGCCGTCACGATACCCATCGTGGTGCCCAGCAGGCCGACGAAGGGCGCGGTCGCGCCGGTCGTTGCGAGAATGCCGAGGCCGCGCTTCAGCTCCGCGGTGATGATGAGCATCTGCCGCTCCACCGCCCGCTCCGCCGAGTTGATGTCGGCCGCGGTGATGGTCGCCCGGTCGCGGAGCAGCGGCTTCACTTCGGCCAGCGCTTCACCCAGCACGCGCGCGACGTGACTCTTCTTGTTCTTCTCGGCCAGCGCGATCGCGCCGTCCAGTTGTTCTTCCTGCAGATAGCGGGAGAATTCCGGCGCGAACTTGCGCGTCTCCTTCTGCGACTTCCGCAGGTACAGCTGCTTGGAAATGCTGACCGCCCATGACCAGGCCGACATGACGAACATGACGAGCACAATGCCTTTGGCGAACAGCCCCATCGATTGCCATAGTTCTCCGTAACTCATCGTTTCTCCTCGAGTGCGCGCGGCGCTGTGAGTACTGGTGTGCTACCGCTTGATCTTGAAATCGATCGGCAAATTCACGAGCACGCGGACGGCGCGGCCGTGCACGCGCGCGGGACGGAACAGCGCCCGCAGGACGTAGTTCTTCGCCGATTGGTCAAACCCCGGATTGGGACTCTGAATGATTTTTACCGACGGCGGCTCGGCGCGGCCGGACGTGTCGATGATAGCCTGCACCAGCACGCGACCCTGCACACCGGCCTGCCGCAGCAGGTCGGGATAGTTGAGCGCTGGGCCGGACAACACCTCAGGCCGCTCTTCGACCACCGACTCCATGAACACCTGATCGGACGACGGCACAATGCCCGTGCCAATGCCGCCCTCGACGCCGGTGCCCGAGTAGTCCTTGGGATCGAAATGTTCCTGCAAATTGATCGGCGGGATGTTCGTCGGAATGTCGGTCGGCGCGACGACCGTCTGGAATCCCTTGAGCTGCGGCACGTCCACGATCGGCGGCTGCTCCTCAGGCTTCTTCTGCTCTTCCTGATTCAGGAAGACCATCGCGGTATCGATCGTTTGCTCGTCCTTCTTCTGGCCGGCCGTGAGCGTTGCGACGACTGCGGCGAGCACGATCACACTGTGACCGATCAGGGAAATGAAGCCGAGACCGAACGCACCCTTCTTGTCGGTCTTGCGATTCGACTCGATCAGGTGACTGAACACCGCCGTCTCCTCCGGGGCTGATGATTGGTTCGCTAAGTAATAGTACCCGTCGTCAGATACCCGCTAGTAGCCCGAAGATTACAAAACGATGACAGCCGGATGAGCCTTCAACGTCGCCGTCATCGCGCACGTCCCATGCCGCTTCGTATCGTGAAATCGTATGGAATCCGCACTCTCATGCCGATCGGCTTTCCTCCGGCCATGGCCGGGCGAAACAGGGTGTCAGGAGGGCCTGTCGCGCCGGCGCGCCAAAGCC
>DASZCG010000142.1:0-19991 GCA_035943355.1 Gemmatimonadales bacterium | reverse complement strand
CTCCTGGAGCGCGGTGGGGAGACCGGCGCGCTGCGCGCGCCACACGATGGGCCCGGCCGCGTAGCCGCCCGTGCCGATGACGATCGCGGGCTGTTCGTCCTGCAGCACGCGCCCCGCGGCGCGCCAGGCGTGCACCGCAATCACCGGCCAGCGCCAATTGCGCCACCACGCTCGGCGGTACAACGGCTCCATGGGGAGGAGATGAAATCGAAACGGATGATGCGGGAGAATCTGCGACTCGATGCCACGTGCTGCGCCGACTAATACGACTTCGTGTCCTTGATCAGCGGCGACTCGCGCCAATGCGAGCGCCGGCATGAGATGACCACCGGTGCCGCCCCCCGCTATCACAATCTTCATAACTGCACGTGCGGCGTGCAGCGTGTGGCGCAGCAAAGCCCGCTTTGAACTGTCCCGATAACGTCGCACGTCACACGCCGCACGTTCAGCTCACGCCGCACGTTGATCCCTGCGAGCACGCCCAACACTGGCCAACACACCTGTCGCGGCCAGGGCAACAATCAACGAAGACCGTCCATAAGACATGAAGGGTAATGTCACACCGGTTGCGGGGATGACGGCCAGACTCACCCCGATGTGCAGCACCACGCTCAGTCCGATCATGACGCTGATGCCCGTGGCGAGCAGCTGGCCGAATGAGTCGGGGGCGTTACGCGCAATCCGGAAGCCTAGCCAGACGAACGTGCCGAAGAGCAGCGCGATGACGAGCACACCGACGAACCCCCACTCCTCACCGATCGTCGAGAAAATGAAATCGGAATACGCGTACGGCAGGTATCCGAGTTTTTGTTGTCCCTGTCCGAAGCCGGCGCCGAGCAGTTGGCCTGCCCCGATGCCCGTCAGCGATTGCTGCACCTGCCACGTCGCTTCCGTGGGCGCCGCGCCGGGATTGAGGAAGGTCAATATCCGCGCGAGCCGATACTGAGCCGTGGCGACCGCACCGAAGAGCAGCGGTCCCGCCGCCACGCCGAGCACCAGAAAGTGACCGATCCGCGCGCCGGCGGTGAAGAGAACGCTGCCGGCCAGAAGCGCGACCAGCAGGGCCATTGAGAGATGCGGCTCGAGGAAAATCAACCCGACCACCGGGACGAGAATCACGACAAACGGCAGCAGACCCCGTTTGAAGTCCCGCACCTGCTCACCCTTTTTCGCGGCGAGCATCGCGCACCAGACGACGACCGCGAATTTGGCCAGTTCGGATGGCTGCAGCGTCAACACGCCCAGATTCACCCAGCGGCGCGCTCCATTGATGGTGGGCGTAATCACGTGTGTGAACGGCAGCAACGGCACGATCAACAGCAGCGCCGTGATGCCGAGCAGTGGCCAGGCCCAATCGCGCCACCGATGATAATCGAGCCGCGCGAACACGACGGCGAGCAATCCCCCCACCACCGCGCCGACCGCCTGGCGCAGCGCGAAGCTCGCACCCACCTGTCCACCGGTGGTCGTGACGAGGCTCGACGCGCCGTACACCGCCCCCAGGCCGAAGACGACCAGGACGGCCGTGACGACGAAGAGCAATCGCCCTTCCCACATGACTACGCCTCTTGCGCGAGCCGCCGGAATGTGGCCCCCCGTTCTTCATAGTTCTTGAACATGTCGTAGCTCGAGCAGGCAGGAGACAACAAGACTGCGTCTCCCGGACGTGCCGCCCGGCGCGCGCGCGCGATGACGTCCGCGAAGGTCGTGCCGCGCTCGAGCGGCACCTTTCCCTTCAGGTCCTGCTCGACGAGCGGCCCCGCTTCGCCGTACGCGATCACCAACCGGCAATGCCTGGCGAGCAGCGGAGCGAGGCTCGTGTATGGCTCGCCTTTATGGCGCCCACCGAGCAGCAGCACGTACGGCCGCTCCATCGCGATGACGGCCACCGTGGTCGCGGCGATGTTCGTCGCCTTGGAATCGTTGATCCACAGGACGCCGTGGTATTCGCCGACGGGCTCGAGCCGGTGCGGCAAGGGACGGAACGAGCGCAGGCCTGCGGCAATGAGCGGCGGCGGCACACCGGCTGCGTGCACCGCCAACGCGCCCGCCAGGGCGTTCGCGATGTTGTGATCGCCGAGCAGATGGAGCTCGTCACGTGTGATCAGCGTCTCACCATCGAGCCGCAGTGCGCGACTCGGCGCGTCGTACCAGGCGTCGGCGCTGTTCGCCAGCGAGAACAGAACGCGCGTCCCCGCGACGCCGTGCGCCTGCTTGATCACCAATGGGTCGTCGGCGTTCAGGACCCAGATGTTCTCGTCGGTCGCGTTCCGAAAGAGCAGCCGCTTATCGGCATAGTACGCGTCCGCGGACGGGTAGCGGTCGAGATGATCGGGGGCGAGGTTCGTCAGCACCCCGATTTCGGGCGCGAAGTGTGGGCTGTCGTGCAGCTGGAACGACGACACCTCGACGCTGAGCCACTGAAAGTGCTCGCGGGCGAGTACGAGGTCGGTCATCGGCCGGCCGATATTGCCCGCCGTGGTAGATCGCAAACCTGCGGCGCTCAATAGATGGGCGATCAAGGCGGTCGTCGTGGTCTTGCCGTTCGTACCGGTGATCGCGATGCAGCGTGTCCCACCAGCAGCCGCCAGGCCGCGAAAGCCGAAGTCGAGCTCAGAGACGATCTCCACACCCGCGTGGCGCGCGGCGGCAAGCGGCGGGGCATCGGGCGGGACGCCCGGCGAGACCACCACGCCGACCGCCTGGCGGATCTTGGCGAGATCATGCCGCCCCACCTCGACTTCCACGCCGGGTAGGCGCTCGAGCGCGCTGACCGTCTCGCCCCCATAGGGATGGTCCGACGCATCGCTGGCGTACACGCGCACGCCTTCGCGCGCGAGCAGTTGGGTCGCCGCCACGCCGCTCTTCCCCAGGCCAATGACCGCCACGACGCCCGGCCCGCGGCGCCAGGCGTCCGGGATGAGCGGCTCGATCATCGCACCTTGAGCGTCGCCAGCGCGATCATCGCGCACATGACCCCCAGGATGTAGAAGCGCATGACCACCTGTGGCTCCGCCCAGCCGAGTTTCTCGAAGTGATGATGCAACGGCGCCATCCGGAAAACCCTGTGCGCGTCGGCGTACTCCTTTCCGTAGCGGCGTTTGCGCCACCGATATGTCGTCGTCTGGATCAACACCGACAGGGGCTCGGCGGCGAACACGGCGCCGGCGATGAGGAGGAGAAACTCGGTCTTGAGGAGAATCGCGACGGTGCCGAGCGCGCCGCCGATCGCGAGGGCGCCGGTATCGCCCATGAAGACCTGGGCGGGATGCGCGTTGAACCAGAGAAATCCCAGCGCGGCACCCACGAGCGCCCCGCAGAAGATCGTCAGCTCGCCCGCTCCGGGCAGGTGCAGCACGCCGAGGTAGCGCGCCGCGTCGACGCGGCCGAACAGATAGCAGAAGATGGCGAACGCGCCGGCCACGATCACGGTGAGACCGGAGGCGAGTCCGTCCAGCCCGTCGGTCAGATTCACCGCGTTGGAGCTCGCCGTCGTCACGAACGTCACGAACGCGAGATACAGCGGCCACGGCAGCGCGAGCACGATGTACTTGAAGAATGGCAGCTGCGTCGCCGAGGGTGGCGCGCTGGTCGTCAGTGGGAAGAGCAGCAGATACGCGCCCAGGCCGATGCCGAACGAGATCTGCCCGACGAGCTTCCAGCGCGCCACGAGCCCCTGCGACTGACCGCGCACGATCTTCAGATAGTCGTCGATGAATCCGATCAATCCCATCCACAGCGTCGCGATGACGGCGACGATGACGTAGCGACTATCGAGCCGCGCCCATAACAGCGTCGGGACGACGGTCGCGAGGATGATGATCAACCCGCCCATCGTGGGCGTCCCGCGCTTGCCGTGGTGGCTCGTCGGCCCCTCGGCGCGCACGATCTGCCCGATGCGATGCGCGCGCAGTTTGCCGATGATCCAGGGCCCGGCGACGAAGGCGAGCAACAGCGCGGTGACCGTCGCACCCGCCGCCCGGAACGTGATGTAGTTGAAGAGGTTGAAAAGAATGTGCTGGCGGGCAAGCGGCGCGAGCAGATGGTACAGCATCAGGCGAGGTACCGGAGCACTTGTTCGAGCGCGACACCGCGCGACGCCTTGAGCAACACGAGTTCGTTACCGCGCAGGGCCGATTTGAGTTTCGGGCCGAGCGCGTTGGCATCGGCTGCGGTGATCAAACGTCCTCCCAGGTCTTCGCGTAGGGATTCAAACGCCCGCGCGAACGTGCCAACGGCCGCGACGAGCGCCGGCTTCCGCTGGACGATTTCGCGCGCCGCTTCGGCGTGCAATCTTGCACTTTCCGGCCCCAACTCCAACATCGTGCCCACCACCACCACCAACGGCCGCCGCTGCCGCTTGGCCAGCCAGGCCGCGGTCTGCACCGCCCGGCGCAGGGAGGCGGGATTGGCGTTGTAGCTGTCGTCGATCACGACCAGGCCGTCGATGGACCGGACGTCGCCCCGCCCCTCCGGCAACTGGACGGCGGCCAGCGCCCGCGCCGCCGCGTCGTGATCCACACCCGCCCGCTGCGCGACGGCGAGGGCGATCCGCGCATTTTCCAGCTGGTGGATGCCCAGTGCGGGCAACGTCACCTTCTCACCCGAGTCCAGCGTCAGCCGCGGGTGGCCGTCCTTATCGAGGTACCGGTCGAGCAGGGCGTCATCTCCGGGCTTGCCTGGGAGCGCCGCGGGAATCACCTGCGTGCGACGGCGCGCCTCCGGCCACATCGCGTCGGGGCCCGACCCGAGGATCGCGACGGGCGCGTGGTCGAGCAGTGACAGCTTCTCGGCCATCACCCCCTCCAGGGAGCCGAAGCCCTCGACGTGCGCGTAGCCGATGTTGGTGATGACGGCGATGGTCGGCTCGATGATGTCGCGCAGCTTGGCAATCTCTCCGGGCACGCTCGCCCCTGCCTCGACCACCAGCGCCTCGGTGTCATCGGGCGCGCTGAGAATGGTGAGCGGTACGCCGATGCGATTGTTGAGATTCTTGGATGTCGCGTGGACGCGGTAGCGAGCGCCCAGCGCCGCGCGAATCATTTCCTTGGTGCTGGTCTTGCCGCTCGAGCCCGTGATGGCAACGACGGGTGTTCCCTCGGGCAACATCCGCCGGCGCGCGCGGGCCAAGCGCCCCAGCGCCTCGAGCGTGTCGTCCACCTCGAACAATGCCAGGCCGGGAACGGGCGAAGTGCCCCGGCGCACGACTGCTGCCGTGGCTCCCTGCTCCTTGGCCTGGGCGAGAAAATTGTGCGCGTCGAAATTCTCGCCTTTCAAGGCCACGAAGAGCGAACCAGGTGTCAGGTGCCTGGTGTCAGTCGAAATCGACGGGAACGTGAGCGTCGCCGGCGACGGCACACCCAACGCCGCGGCCACCTCATCGCTGGTCCACGACCGTCCGGCCGTCAGGCCGTCGGACCGTCCACCCATCAGTTCGCTCCCAGGCTGCGCACGATCTCACGCTCATCGAAAGGTTGTTTCGTCGTACCGACCACCTGATAGGTCTCGTGTCCCTTTCCGGCGAGCAGCACGGTGTCGCCCGCGCGCGCCAATTCCAGCGCCTGGGCGATCGCCGCCCGCCGGTCGACGATGCGGTAATGCGACTTGCCGGTCATGCCGGCTTCGACGTCGTCGAGAATGCGCTGCGGATCCTCCGTGCGGGGATTGTCGGATGTCGCGATGGCCACATCGGCCAGCCGCGTGGCGATCTCACCCATCGGCGCGCGTTTGCCGCGATCGCGATCGCCGCCCGCGCCGAACACCGCGATGACGCGGCCGCCGCGCGGCGTCACCTCCCGAACGGTCTCGAGTGCCCGCTCGAGCGCGTCCGGCGTGTGGGCGTAGTCGCGCAACACGACGCATGGATCCACCGCGATCCGCTCCATGCGGCCGGGCACCTGCGGTGCTGTCGACAGCCGCTCCGCGACAATGGCGGCCGGCACGTCGAGGCCGATGGCGCACGCCGCGACACCCAGCGCATTCGCCACGTTGAAGCGGCCCAGCAACGGCAGCGCCACCGGATGCGCGCCATCCGCTGTCACGAGCTGAAAGCGCGCGCCTTTCGCGTCCACGTGAACGTCGCGCGCAGTGACGTCGGGCTTGGTCTTGCCGTTCAGCGCGACGCCGAACGTGATGCGCCGCGGTGTGCGGGGCAGCCGCGCCCACGCCGCATCGTCCACATTGACCACCGCCAACCCCGCGTCGGCGAGATAGCCGACCAGCTTGGCCTTGGCCTTGAAGTACGCGTCGAAGGTCTCGTGGTAGTCCAGATGATCGCGGGTCAGATTCGTGAAAATCGCGGCGCGGAAGACCAGGCCGTCGACGCGACCCTGATCGAGACTGTGCGAGGAGACTTCCATCGCGACGCCGCTGGCGCCGCGCTCGACCAGCGCCGCGAGCGTGGCCTGGAGGTCGATCGGACCGGGTGTCGTGAGATTTCCCGCCTCGCTTTCGACCAGCTGGCCCGCGGGGTCCATCGCCCCCAGCGTGCCGATTGCGCCCATCGGCCACAGCGCGCTCATCACGTGGCGCGTCAGGATGACCGATGTGGTCTTGCCGTTCGTCCCCGTGACGCCGATCAGCTGCAGTCGTGCCGCAGGGCGGCCATACCACGCTTCGGCGGCCGCGGCGGCGGCGCGACGCCCGTTGCGAACCACGATCTGTGGAATGGCAACCGATTGGCGCGACTCGACGAGCGCGGCGACGGCTCCGCGCGCCGCGGCGTCGGCCAGGAATTGGTGCCCGTCCTGCACCGCGCCGCGCACCGCACAGAACAACATGCCGCGCTCGATCCGCCGGGCATCAGCCGTGAGCCCGGTGATCTCCGGCAGCCGGCCGCCGGGCGACTCGACGAGCATGCCGGCGCGCACCAGCGCGTCGATGACCACGTGTAGGGGGGCGCTCATCGCCGGCGCGGAGGAGGTTCAGCAAACATCGTCACCGTCGCCCCGGCGGCGGCATGCTCACCCGCGGCAGGCCACGTGTGATGCACCACGCCCCATCCCTTGATCACCACGTGAAAGCCTCGCCGGTGCAGCGCGTGAGCGGCTTCGCGCAGCGGCTTGCCGGTGACGTCCGGGATGGTCTCATCGGGTTGCGCGGCCGCTGTGTCCGGGGTGTATGGCCACGTCACGACATACGGCACGACGCCATCCGGCTCCTCGAGCGATCCGTTCAGGCTGCGCTCCGTCGCCGGCGCCACGTTCGCGAGTCGCGCTCGGTCGAGCGCGACGGTGCGCGCGGCGAGGGCCTGCTCCAGCATGGAGCGCGTGACCGGCGCCGCGGTCTGCGCGGCGAAGTAACTGCCTTTCTGGGGATTGTCGATCTTCATGACGACGACAAGCTGCGGCTCATCGGCGGGAAACAACGCCGCGAACGACGCGGTGTACTGCCCCGCCGCGTACCGCCCTCCGACGACGCGCCGCGCCGTTCCGGTCTTGGCAGCGACCTGGAAATTGGCCAGCGCCGCCCGCTCCCCCGTGCCACCCGCCTCGACCACGCCGCGCAACAGATCACGCAGCTGCGCCGCAACCGCGACCGTGACCGCGCGGCGTACCGGCTCGGGGTGATGGCGGTAGCGCAGCGTTCCATTCGGCGCCCGCACTTCGCGGATCAGCGACGGCTGCAGCAGCACGCCGTTGTTGGCGATCGCGCCGTAGGCGGCCGCAAGCTGCATCGGCGTCACGGCGAGCTCGTACCCGATCGCGAGGCTCGCCGCGCTGGGTCGCGACCATTCGGGCGGCGGCCGCAGTCGCCCCGGAGACTCCGCGGGAAACTCGACGCCCGTCGGCGCGCCGAAGCCGAACGCGCGCAGCATGCCGTACTGCTCGGCAGGCCGGAGACGCGACGCGAACTTGACGAGGGCAATGTTGCTCGAGACGCGGATCGCATCGGCCAGGGTGAGCGTCGGCAAGGGATGCTCATCGGTGACCACGCGGTCGGGCAAGCGATACCGGCCCCCCTCGCCCGAGACGCGCTCGTTGGGCCGGACGCGATCGTACGTGATCAACGCGGCGGCGGCGAAGATCTTGGCGAGCGATCCCGGCTCGAACGTCTCGGTGAAGGCGCTGGGCCGCATGCTGCCGTCGGCGCGCCGCGACGCGACGGCGAGCACTTCGCCGGTCGCGGGATCGAGCATCACGACGTCGCCGCCGTCCGCCTCCATGTTGTCGATCGCATCGTCGAGGGCCCGCTGCGCGATCTCCTGCAGCTCGGCGTCGAGCGTGAGCACGACGTCGTTGCCCGCGACCGGCTCGGCGATCACGCGCGCGGGCGATTCGTATTCGCGGCCTTCGCGGTCCTTGAGCACGACCGCCGCGCCCGGTGTGCCGGCCAGCAGGCTGTCGAGCAGGCGCTCGAGGCCCCCACCACCGCTGCCGCCACCTCGCCCATCCTCACCGACGCGACCGATCACGGCGCGCGCAAAGTCCTGGGAAGGATAGAAGCGGCGCAGCACGGGCTCGAGGTGGACGCCGCGTATGGTCCGAATGGGCTGTACCTCGAGGGCGGTAAAGGGTCCGGCGAACCAGGCGTAGCGACGGCTTTGCGCCCGGATCAGGTCGCGCGCCGGAATGCGCAGCTGGCGCGCGATCGTGGCGAAGTCGCGCGTGGGATCCCGCAGCTCGTTGGGCGCGACACCCACATGATACGTCTCCTGTGTGAGCGCGATCGCGGTGCCGTGCCGGTCGTACAGTGTGCCGCGCCGCGCGTCGAGCACGACGCGCTCCGTGCGCTGCGCGGCCGCGCTCGCGGCATAGCGCCTCCCTTCCAGCAGCTGCACCTGCCCCGCGCGCACCACCAGCGCGAGCAACGCGAGCCCGAGGCCGATTTCCACTACACGCAACCGGACCAGTGGTTTGGCCACTTAGTGCGGCCGGTCCGAGGATTGGGGTGGGTGTGGAGGTGCTGTGGGCGCCGGGATCAGAATGATTTCGGTGTCGGCAGGCAGGCGCAGCCCCTGGCGCTGCGCGCGGGGCAGCAGCACCGTCCGGCTCTGCGCCGTGCGGACCCGTCGCTCCAGATCGGCGCGCCTCCCTTCCAGCGCAGCGCGCGCCTCGCGCAGGCTGGTCAGCTCGCGCGCGGCATTGAGTGACGCGGTCTGCCGGGCGATCACCAACCACAGCGCGGCGAGCAGCGCCACGAGCCAGAATGCGATCCAGTGGCGGCCTCTAAGAGGCACTCGCCACCTCAAAGACGCGGAATTGCGCCGACCGCGCGCGCGGGTTCGCGGCAACCTCGGTAGGATCGGGAACGATGGGCTTCCTGGTGAGGACGCGACCGAGCGCCCGCCCGCGGCACGTGCACACCGGCTGCCGCGGCGGGCAAATGCAGTCACGAGCCCACTCGCGAAACGCATGCTTGACGATGCGATCCTCGCCGGAGTGGTACGTAATGACGCCCAGCTTGCCGCCGGGCTCGAGCGCGTCGCGCAGCTCCGGCAGCGCCGCGGCGAGCGTATCGAGCTCTTCGTTCACCGCGATGCGCAGCGCCTGAAACAGTCGCGCGAAGTCCGAGGGACCGGACCGCGGGCCTAAGACCCGGCGAATCGCATTGACGAAATCGTCGCTCACCGCAAACGCGCCGGTCAGCCGGCGCCGCACGACTTCCCTGGCGAGTGCTCGCCCGCGCCGCTCGTCACCGAGATCGGTGAAGACGGTTGCCAGCCGCTCGACTGGCCAGGCGTTCAGGACGTCTCGCGCCGTGATCCCATCCGGGCTCATGCGCATGTCCAGCGCGGCGCCCGGGCGAAATGTGAACCCGCGTTCGTCGGTATCGATCTGATGCGAGCTGACGCCCAAGTCGAGCAGAATCCGGTCTGGGCGGAAGGCGCGAACGGCGGCAAGGGCGTCAGGGGCGGCAAAGGATGTTTCGAGATACTGCACGCCGGCATCGCCCAGGCGGACGCGCGCCGCGGCAATCGCCGTGGGATCGCGGTCGATGCCGAGCACGCTCGCGCCGGCATCGCGCAGCACGGCAGCGTGGCCACCGCCGCCCAGCGTGCCGTCGACGGCGCGGCGACTGCCGGTTGCCCAGGAGCGGATCGCATCCGCAAGGACCGGGACATGGTACGGCAGCGCGCTTTCGACCACCCTGGGCACGCTCCAACATAAGAAAACCCCCGCCGTAATGGGCGGGGGTCCGATAGTCCTGTGAGCGGGGCTGACGGGGCTCGAACCCGCGACCTCCGGTGTGACAGACCGGCGCTCTAACCAGCTGAGCTACAGCCCCACGCCCCCTAACGGAGCGCGGGAATATAGACCGGGGGTCAGGTCAATTCAACTTATCGGCGGCGAACACTTGAAGGCTTTTTGTACCTGCGGCTTCGCTTTTTCGTACTGATCCACAAAGCCGAGCATCTGCTTTACGGTGGGAGGGTGCACACGCGTCCCCAGGGTCAGTGCATTCTTGGTCCGCGTGAGTCGATCGAAGACCGTTCGCGCCTCAGCACAGCGCGCCGCGCCTTTCGCTTCCGTCATCGCCTTGTACGAGGGCCCCAGCGTCAGCACCGACGACAGCCCATACCAGAAGCTGGCGTTGACGCGGATTTGTTGCTTCGGCCCGACCGTGTCAGCTGTGTTTTTCGGCGCCACGACCTGGAGCAGGGTATCCAGCCACGGATACGCCTGGTTGTACGCCCCCGCCTGCGCAATCTTGGACCCGCCGGTCAGCATGATGACCGACGCCGCCAGCCGCTGTGTAGAATCGCTGGAGTTCAGTCCCGGCTTCAAATATGGCTTCGCTGAATCCACTCTCTGCGCAAACGCGGCGCGCATCCGGTTCGCCGCAGCGGTGTCGCTCTTCGGGATGCGGTTGAAGGCTGCGGTGTCCCACACGGCCCGATCGATCATGATTTGCGCGATCTGCAGGCTGGTCCCCACGTCATTGGGCTCGAGCTTCAGCGCCGCGAGGAGCATGATCAGTGCCGAGTCCGATTTGCCGCGCAGTTCGTAGGATGCGGCGCGGGTCCGCCGGAAGCTCGCGTTGTTAGGAAAATGCAGCACGGCAGCCGCGGTAAAGAATTCCAACGCAACGGTGTCCGACGCCTGTTGTGCGGCGCCGATGGCGGGCTTCAGGAACGCGGTATCCACAAGGAGCGCCGTGTCGTGCTGCGCCTTGATGAGGAACACGCGGGCGGAGCACGCGTACTTCCCGGCTTCGTTGCAGATCGTCAGCTTGAGGTCGAGCAGCTGCGGATCGGCCGGCGAGATTTTCAATGCCTCATCGAGCAGCACGACGGCGGAGTCAGGCTGCTTCATCTGACGCCACAGCTGCGCAATGCCCAGCACTTTGCCGATGTTGCGCGGCTCGCCGCGCCACTGCATGGTGAACGCGTGCAGCATCGCGGCCGTATCGCCGCGTTGTTGATAGACGCGCGCGATGTTTTCCCACGCGGCACCGTTGAGGCTGTCGCCCTTGAGCGCCTGCTTCGAGTAGAACAGCACGCTGTCCTGCATGCGCTGCGCTTCGAATACGGTCGCGAGGCACAGGTACGCACCCACGGAGAGCGGATCGAGCTGCAGCGCTTTCTGCGCGTCGGCCTTGGCTTTCGCGAACTGCCCCTTCTTGCGGTCGTCGTTGCAGGATTGGATCGGCTCACTCGCGCGAATCACGATGTTCAACTTCTGCGCAACCGCATCCGCCAGCGCCACGGCGGTACCGGGGTTCCCATTCGTCGCCATGAAGCTCGCCGCCATGCCGGAGCTGCTGATGTCGATCAGGCGCACGTTCCCCGTCAGCGTCGTTCCGCTCTTCGCATACATCCCGCTGACGTACGCGTTCACCTGCAGGAAGCGGGCGAGTTGGCGCGCCTGCTGATCGTCGAGCAGGCCGTCGCACGGGAAGCCCGACGCCTTCAGCGCTTCGCAGAGCTTGGCCTTCGGCACGACCGAGACCTTGGATTTCGCCAGCGCCGTGATGCGATCGCGCACGGCGTCGGCCAGCGCGATACTGCCTGCGGAGTCCGCGGACGAGGTTACTTGGAAGGGCAACACGAGAAGACGCTGCGTCGGCTGCTGCGGCGCGGCGAGCTGTGCCGTGGCCGTGGCGGCGACTGCAGTCGACAGCGCCATCACCAGTGGTAACGCTCTCACCTTGTTCGTTCCTCCGTTACAGGCTGCTACACCAATGGGCGAAGAGGGATTCGAACCCCCGACATCCTGCGTGTAAGGCAGGCGCTCTGAACCGCTGAGCTATTCGCCCGAGCCATTTGGGGGCAGTGCGGAGGTGCTAGAGGGCCAGGCCTACGGGAAACAAAACGCAGTAGCCCAGTACGAGCAGCACCGGCGCGAGCGTCGTTGAACCCTGCGACAGCAACCAGTATCCAACTGCAAGTGCGACCAACGCGGCGCCCAGGACGGCATAATTCTTTGGCCCAAAGCGCAGGCGTGAACGCGCAACCGTTTGTTCCGGCATATTGGGCACGGAGTCTATTCGTTAATCCCAAGATCGTCAAGCACTTGGGTTTCCTCGGCGTCGAGCGCCGCGCGCTTTGTCCGGTCACGCCGCCGCCGCAGCGTCACGAGCGCGGCCAGGATCGCGCCGATCGCCAGCCAGAAGAAGCCCATGGCACCGGCCCACGTCAGCCAGCCGTAGCGGGAGGCGACGTCACGCTGCCAGCGATCCTCGAAATCGCCGGCCGTGATGTGATACGTCTCACGCAGCGCGGCATCGAAGGACCCCGCCTGCGCCAGATTCGCGAGCAGCGGCTCGAGACCACGGTCGCCGCCCCAGCGCTGCAGCAACAGCACGGCCGTCGCCGCGAGCGCATAACCGGTCTGCGCGTCTTCACGGGCGCCGCGCAACGAGCGATCGACATCGTCGAGCGTCATGCGCACACCGCGCGCGATCTGCCAGTTGAGCCGCAGCGCATCGAGCCGATCCCATTCCTGTGCCGCGACCGCGGCGTACCCCTCCTCGAACCAGAGCGGCGCGCGACGGCCGACGTGCCAGCGCAGTGCGAGATGGGCGAGCTCGTGTCGCAGGGCGGCCGGGCGGGCCGTCGGGCGGTCGGTCAGTAAGACGATCGTTCCGGCATCGGGAAACGCGGCGCCCTCGCTCCATAGAGGAAGGCGGCCGCGCGTGAGCGAGTCGTACAGCTCGCGCGTGGGGGCAAGGATGAGACGAATGGGACGGTCGGGCAGCGCGCCGATCCCCGGGAATGCGGCCGACTGATCGGCCACTTCGGCGAGCGCGGTGGCCAATCGGTCCTGCCCGGGCCACGCAACGGCGGTGACGCGACCCACCACCGTGGCACTCGGCCCCTGGAGGAGCAGGCCGATGAGACAGAGCACTAGGCTCGCGGCGGCTCCTCGCCGCTGGCGACAAGCTCGAGCATCTCCAGACACTTCTTGCCCCAGGGATTGAACTTGTTCGCCTTGAAGCCGTGTTCCCACGTGGACTTGGCTTTGGGCTGATCCCCGGCGAACCAGTGCACGCGGCCCAGCTCGTAATACGCCTCGATCAGGTTCGGCCCCAGCTTGATGGTTTTCTCGAAGAACGTCTCCGCGTCCTCGTACATCTCGCGCTGCAGGTACACGAGGCCCAGATAGAAGTGCGCGTACAGCGTCGCCTTCTTGTCGTTGTCGAGCCGGATGGCCTTCGAGAGGTGCTCGATCGCTTCCCCGAAGATCTGCTTCTTCAGGCAGATGTAGCCGACGTTGATGCGCGCCAGCGAATTCGCCGGCTCTTTGATCAGCACCTTGGAAAACGTCTGCAGCGCGTCGTCGTAATCCTCATGCAGCATTTGCGCCCAGCCGAGCAACGATTCCGCCTGTGTCTCCCCTGGCGAGAGCTTCAGCGCTTTGGTGAGCGCCTGAATCGCGCCGGCGTGATCGCCGAGCGAGATGAGACTCCAGCCTTTTTCGATGAACGTGGATGCGCCGATGTGGTCCGCATGGAGCGCCGCCGGCCGCGCTCCGGTGAATGCCGGCGCAGCCGGCTGCTTGGTGTCCGCCGTGAGCTGCTTGTACCGATCGACGAGCTGGCGGATGTCGTCCTTCAGCTGCGTCAGCTCCGTCAGAATGCCATCCACCTTCTTGAAGTACGCGACGATCTCCCGCTTGGCGGCTTCCCGCTCGGCAGCTCCCGGCGCGCCGGCGAGCTGCTGCGCGATGGCGTCGTATTCCTGCCGCAACGCCGCAACCGGTGAATCCGCCATTACGTCGCTCCCTGCAGGGCGAGTTTCTCTTTTGACGTCAGCAGCTTGTTCGTGTTCAGCACGATGATCGTGCGCCCGTTCTGCACCACCAGGCCGGCGATGTACTCCGCCGCCAATCCCTTCACGATCCCCGGCGGCGGGGTCACCGCCTGCGCCGCGACCTGCAGCACCTCGGTCACCGCGTCGACGATGATCCCGATCTTGCCGCCATCGAACTCGAGAATGACGGTGCGCGTATCTTCGCGCAGTGGTGACGCGGTGCCCAGCCGCTTGCGCAGATCGATGAGCGGTACGGCGGTACCCTGATATTGCAGCACGCCCTCGAGGAACTCGGGCGCCTTGGGGAGTGGCGCCGGCGCTTCGTATCGCAGGATGCGCTCGACCTGAAAAATATTGAACGCGAAATCCTGGCCGCCCACCTTGACCGTCACGAGTTGGACATCATCACCCGCGGCTGCCGTGGTCATCCGATGCGACCTCCCAGCGCATCCAAATCGAGAATCGGCACCAGCTCTGCTCCGCTTTCGCCCTGCTGGGCTGCTACGCCGCTCGCCCACGGTAGCGTCTGGCCGTGCGGCACGGGAAGCGGTTGCTCGCGCACGACGGCGTCCGCGTCGTCCACTTCCAACGCCACCTGCCGCCCCGCGATCTCGACCAGAACGATCGTCCACACGCCTGACGGCTCGGTCGGAGGAGCGGCGCGGCCCGTGAGGAACGCGCCGAGGTGAATGAGGGGAACGAGACGGCCACGGAGCGGCGTCAGTCCCCGCACCGCCGGCAACGTGCGCGGCACGCTGAGTACTTCCGTCGCATCGCCCACTTCGAGCACGCGGCTCACCGGCAGACCGTAGGGTTTGCCTTCGGAGCGGACGAGCAAATAGCCTTTCATGGTTCTCGTTTCGACAAGCGCGTACCTCGTCGCACCAATTCGACTGCCACCCGCTCGGCGATCTGTCCCAGCGGCAGTACCGCATCGACCCCGCCGGCTTGCACCGCGGCGACCGGCATCCCGGGGATCACCGCGGTTTCCCGATCCTGCGCGAGACCGCCGCCGCCGGCATCGTGAATGGCGCGCAACCCGTCGGCGCCGTCGCGCCCCATTCCCGTGAGCACCACACCCACGCCGCGCGTGCCGTAGACCTGCGCGATGGAATGAAACAGCGGATCTGCGGCGGGGCGGACACCCCAGATGGGAGTCGACTGATCGAGCGCGATGACCGGACCATCGTGAGCGGACCGCACCCGCATATGATAACCGCCCGGGGCCACGTATGCCGTGTCGGCGACCACCGGCGCGCCGTCGTCCGCTTCAACGACGCGCAAGGAACTCATCGAGTCGAGCCGCTCCGCGAGACTGCGCGTGAATTTGGGTGGCATGTGTTGCACGATGAGAACGGCGGCGCCCCGGCCCACCGGCAATCGCGGGATGACATCGGCAAGCGCGCGCGGTCCACCGGTCGACGCCGCCACACCGACCGCGAGCATCGCGCGACCGCGCAAGGCCAGCTCCGGTGGATGCACGACGGGCCCTGGCGGCCGGGCCAGCACCTTCACGTGCGACACGTCGGCTGCGAGCGCGCGACGGACCGCTTCGATGAGCTGCGGGGCGAGCGCTTCCAGTACCGCGCGGGGATGGCCGGTGACATCGGGCGGGGGCTTCGCGACGATCTCGACGGCGCCGAGCTCGAGCGCGCGGATGGCGGTGGCAGTTCCCGGCCCCGCGTGCGCGCTCACGACGACGATGGGGCGCGGCGACTCGGACATGATGTACCCGATCGCGCCCAGGCCATCGAGCTCCGGCATCTCGAGATCGAGCGTCACCACATCCGGGTTGTATTGGTGGATCTTGCGGATCGCGTCGAACCCGTCGCGCGCGGTGGCGACGACACGGAATTCACCGCTCTCCCCATCGTCCCCGCCTCCCCCGAGCACATCGACGAGCACCCGCCGCATGAGGGCGCTGTCGTCGGCCACCAACACCGTGGGTTTGGCTGAGCGATCAGATGACGAGTTCACTGGCGCCCACCGACCGGATCTGGACACGGCCGTCCTGCAGATAAAAGCGCACGCTGCGGCCCCGCTCGCCGCCCACCGCTTCGCGCACGATCGGGATGTCGGCGGCGCGCAGCGCGCGGCGCGCCGCGAGCACGTTGCGCTCACCCATCTGAATCGCGCCGGGCGTGGCGAGCTGGCTGAACATGCTGGCGCCGCCGGCGAGCTTCGCGCTGAGACGCCGGGGATCTGCGCCGAGCGCTTTGAGGCGTTCGATGAGGAGCGGCACGGCGGTCTCGGGAAACTTGGCGCGATTGCTGATGTCGCGCGCCAGGCTGGTCGACGGCAAGAGGACGTGCGCCATCGCTCCAGCTCTGCTGTCGGCGTCGTACAGCATGATGGCGACGCACGAGCCGAGGCCGAGGGTGACGAGGACGCCCTCTCCTCGCGCGGCGGCCCATTCGGCGACTTTCACCACGGTTTCTTTCACGCCGGTTTGACGTAGATGCGCTCGCGCGGATCGACCAGCGTGAGCTGCTGCCGCGCCGGCCCAAACAACGTCTCCACCTTCCCGAGCAGCAACACGCCGCCGGGCGCCAGCGCCTTCACGAACAGCTGAAACAGCCGTTCCTGCGCTTCGCGCTGGAAGTAGATGACCACGTTGCGGCACACGATGAGATCGTACACCGGGCGTGGCGGCGGCTCGCGCGTGAGGTCGTGGGCCAGGATCCGCAGCATCTCGCGAATTCTCTCGGCTGGCTGCCCGTCCACGAAGTAGCGGCGCTTCAGGGAGGCCGGCATTTCCGTGAAGGCCGTGTCCGGGTAATGCGCCCCCCGGGTACGCTCCAGGCTGAGCCGGTCGATGTCGGTCGCGTCGATGAGGGATTGACCGAGGGGCTCGTCGCCGAGTGTCTCGGCCAGGAGCACGGCGATGGTATAGGGCTCCTCACCGGACGCACACCCCGCCGACCAGACCCGCAGCCGGCTGCCTGCCTGACGCCGGGTCGCCCACAGCTGGGCGAGATACGGGCGCAGCGCGTCCCACGTTTCCGGGTTGCGGAAGAATTTCGTGACGTTGATGGTGAGCGCGTCGAGCAGCTCCTGGTATTCGCGCGCGTCGTGATCGAGCAGCCTGGCGTAATCGGCGTAGGTGTGGACCCCGCGCGCGCGCATGCGGACGGCGATGCGGCGTTTCAAGCATTTCGCCTTGTAGGACTCGCAGCTGATACCGCGCTCGCGCGTGACCTTGTCGGTGAGCGCCTGGAAGCCGCGCTCGTCCTGCGCGCTGCCGCCCTCCGGGCTCACGACAAGGTGCTCAAGGTTTCCAGATTCGCTCGCACGAGCTCGTGCTTGGGGTTCAACTCGAGAGCCCGGCGCCACAGCTCGCTCGCCTGTTCTCGATCGTTTCGCTTGTAGGCGATGTTCCCGAGCTTGAAGTAGACGTCGTCGCCCAGCTCCGGCGCCAGCTCGATGGCGCGCAGGTAGAGCTCCCACGCGTCGTCGTAGCGGGACGCGCGATAGGCTAGGTCGCCGAGGTTCTTGGAGAGCTGCGGCAGCGACGGCTCATCGTGCAACGCGGCGCGCGCCAGCGCCTCGGCCTGGTCGAGCTCACCCGCGAGCTCGAGCAGCACCGCGAGGTTGTTGCGCAGCACACCGTGCTGCGGATATGCCTCGACGGCCTGCGCGGCGATCCGCTCGGCGGTCTCGAAATCGCCCGCGCCCGCCGCGGCGAGGACGCGGGCCCAGTACCAGATGGGCGGGATGGAGGCGGCGAACAGCTCCTTGGCACGGTCGAGCCGGCCCGCGGCGCCAGCGTGATCGCCCTGCTTCAGCGCAACGACCCCCCACCCGACGAAGACGCGCGGATCGGTCTTGGCCCGCGACGCCGCGTCGGCGTACGCCGCGTCGGCCTCCTCGAGGCGGCCGAGCTGTTCGAAGGCGAGTCCCAGATTGTGGAGCACGGCGGGCCGCGCGCCGCCTTTCTCCGCGGCGTGCCGCAGCGCGTCCATCGCCTCGCGCCAGCGCGCCTGCTTGAGCGCTACCAGCCCGAGGAAGAACTGCGCGCTGCCGTCCGAGGGCCGGAGCTCGGCGACGCGGCGGAATTCGCGCGCGGCTTCATCCAACATGCCGGTCTTGTAGAAGGCGATGCCGAGGTTGCGGTGCTCTTCGACGCGCGCATCGGTCATCTTGAGGTCTTCCGTGCCGGCGGTGCGGCCCGCGCGATGCAAAAAGCCCGCGGTGACGAGCCCGTACAGCGCCTTGCCGACTTCGAACTCGCCCATGCCGGAGTCCTCGATGACCTGGTTCACGTCGCGCGACCCGTCGAGCAGCCCGAGCAGGCGCTCCTGCACGTCCGTGAGCTTGGCGTCGCTGATCTCCAGGCGGTCGCGATCGATGAGGAAAATCAGATCGAAGGACGGGATCTTCTTCTCGATCAATCCCCATTCGTCCACGCGCCGCGCGCCCTCGAGCAGCAGCGATTCGGGGTTGATCGAGACGAGGAAGTCCTGCTGCTCGGGGCGGACGTCGGCCTCGAAATTGAACGTCCCCTGCGTCCAGGTGAACAGGTAGTAGACCGATTCCTCGATCTGCATCCGCATGTACCGCTCGAGCTCCTGCTGCGTGAGCACGGTCTGCTGCACGAGAATCTCGCCCAGCTTTTTGTCGCGCTCCTTGGCCTGGCGATGAATCGCGGCGTCCAGCTGCTCCTGCGAGATCTTCTCGTGCTTCACGAGAATGTCGCCCAGGCGGTCGCGGCGATTCACGATCGAGGCGTAGCAGATGCGCCCCCTGTCGAAGTAGATGTATCCGAAGTTCGACCGGTCGGCGATCGAGAGACAGCCGGTTTTCTGGCCGAGCGCGAGCAGCTGCAGCACGTCCGGCAGCGAGGCTTCTTTGAGCGAGCCTTTGATCGCCATCAGCGCACGTCCTCGATGACGCGGTCGGACGCGGCGGGCCAATCCCAGACCATTTTCTCACGGCTGCGCACACCGCCGGCGCTCGACACGACAAGGCCGCTGGTCCGGGCTCCCACCGTGCGCCGCGCCGCGGCCGAGCCCTCGAGCACCTCGCGCGCCAGGCCGGCCGTGATGGGCACCTCCTGCGATGTCGCCGCATCGACGACGCGCTGCACCAGGCCCGTCAGGCTGCGGACGGAGTCCACGGGACGGTCCGCGAAATAGTCCAGCAGCGCGGCATCGGCCGGGATATCCTGCTGTTTGAGGACACGCTCCAGCGCGTTGCGGCGCAATTCCTTGTCGGGCGCGCCGACCTCCGCGACGAGCCCGCCCTCGAGCCGGGACGCGATACGCTCCTCCAACCCTTCCAGCGTGTTCGGGTGCGCGGGCGCGGTGAACAGCAGTTGCCGCTCGGCATCGAGAAACTGATTGAAGAGATTGAACAGCTCTTCCTGCGTCCGCTCCTTGCCGGCGAGCAGGTGGATGTCGTCGAGCAGCAGCGCCGTGCAGCGGCGGTAGCGCGCGCGCCACCAGTCCACCCGGTTGCCGTCGATCGCCGCGATCAACTCATCGACAAACCCTTGCGTGGAGAGACAGGCCACGATCGCGCCGCGCTTCTTTGCCAGCTCGAGGCCGATCGCATTCAGGAGGTGCGTCTTCCCCAGACCGCTTTTTCCGGCGATCACGAGGGGATTGTACTTCTTGCCCGGCTTGGCGATCACGTCGCGGGCGGCATTGAGCGCGACCTGGTTGGATGTTCCCGCCATGTAGGTCTCGAGCGGAAACGCGGCCGATGGTGCGGGCGGCGGAGCGGCGCCCTCGCGCACCCGCGCGGCCGCCGCGTCGGCCGCGTCCATCCGTCCGGGGTCATGAAACACCTTATCGCC
>DASZCG010000141.1:0-9670 GCA_035943355.1 Gemmatimonadales bacterium | reverse complement strand
CGGATCGTCACTTCCGTGCAAGCGGGCGCTGTCGTGATTCTCGAATCGGGCGCCGCGTTTGCGAGCCGACAGGATCGCCGTGCTCACTGCGATGCCTTGCGCTCACTCGAGGTGCGCGTCGGCGCTCCTGTTCACCTGTGGCCCAGATGCACACCATACGTGGACTACCAGTGGCCCCGCGCCGCGAAGCTGCGCGATTTCAGTCGGGTGATCCCTCTCGCAGATCACGCAGGCGAAGCCATCGGTTGGATCGATGGTTTACAGGTGGCGCTGAGACGCCAGGTGGGCCGAGGCAGCTTCATCTTCCTCGGCTCGCCGCTCGGACCGGCGCTCTGGGCCGGCGATGCCGACGCAAAGCGCTGGCTGCTGGACGTCGTCCGCAGCTAGCGGTCGGAGCCGAGCCGGCCGGGGTCCTGCCGTTGCGTCAACATCCGCTCGGCGAAGTCCAGACGTTCCTGGACTTCACTCAGCTCCTGTTGCACGCGCGTGATGTCTCCTTCCAGCGTCTGCAGGCGTTCGAGCGGACTCTGGAGCGTGTCACGCATCTCATCGTGTAACTCGTCGTCGCGACGCCGCGAACGCAGGTACTGGGCCCACCATCCGAATCCGACCGCCAACCCCACGTGCGCCGCCCCGTGCAACGGCTCCGACTGCGCGATCGCGAATCCCGCAGCGATAAAATTGACGGCGGCCGCCACGACGGCGATGCGTTGCCAGATAAGCGGTCTGAAAATCATCCGGGGCTCTCCGGCAGAGATGTACAGGCCCTACGCGAGCCCATGTTGCGGGATTCAGTCAGACACTGCCAAACTTGCTGCGTGAACGCTCAAGTCTTGAGTCTCGCGCTCGCTCTCGTGGGGCACAAGGCACAGACTCCCGTGCTGGTATGGGGCGGCGACGCCGAGGGCGGAGCTCCGTTTGTCGAAGCCGATCCCGCCGATCCGTCGCGAGTGCGCGGCTTTGATGTGGAGGTAGCCGACCGCATCGCCCGCGGACTCGGCGGCGGGCGCACGGCCCGCTTCGTCCAGGTGCAGTGGTCCAACATCGATCAGTCGGTCGAGCGCGGCGACTTCGCGCTCGGGCTCTCCGGCGTCGAAGACACGCCCGCGCGCCGCGCCCGCCACGCCGTCACCCTGCCCTACTTCGAATTCCGCGAAGTCCTCGCCGTGCGGCCCGGGGACCAGAGTCGCATCCATGGATTGGCCGACCTGCGCGGCCGCCGCGTGGCGACGCTGGGCGCCACCATCGCGTATGACCTGCTGATCGCCGCGCGCGATTCGACGGGCATAATCCCCGTCTCGTTTGACGACGATGTGCATCCCTACAGCGACCTGCTCGCGGGTCGCGTGGACGCCGTGCTGCTCGATCACATCATCGCGCAGCGGGCCCTGCGTCGCATGGGCGGAGCGGCCTTCGTCATCGTCTCGCAACCCGTTGCGGTCGGGCACTACGTGGGCGTCCTGGCTCGCGCCGACTCCGTCCTGCGGGACTCCATCGATGCCGTTCTGCGCGAGGCGATGCGTGATGGCTCCCTCGAGCAGATCTACCGCCGCTGGAGCGTGTGGGACGACAGGCAGGGCGCGTTGTTCGAGCAGATCGTGCGACTGGGCGCGGCAGGGGCAGCAGGGGCGGCAGGGACGGCAGGGTCGACCGGGTCAGGCGGAAAAGCCGCTCCGGCCCAAGTCATCGCCTACCTGCCGTCCCTCGCCCGTGCGGCAGGCGTCACACTGCTCGTCTCGATGTTGTCCATGGCGCTCGCGGTATGCGTCGGCGTCGCACTTGCGTCGGGGCGCTTGTACGGATCGCGGCTGCTGCGCGTCCTGACGACCGCATATATCGAGATCGTCCGCGGCACGCCGCTGCTGCTGCAACTCTTCGTCATCTACTATGGACTTGCCGGTGTTGTGCGACTGCCGGCATTTCTCGCCGCCGTCCTCGCGCTTGGCCTGAACTACGGGGCGTACGAGGCCGAGATCTATCGCGGCGCGCTGGAGGCCGTCCCACGCACGCAGCTCGAGGCGGCCCGTACCCTGGGGTTCTCCGAAGCACAGATCCTGCGGCTCGTGCGAGGTCCCCAGGCGCTGCGCTACGCGCTGGCGCCGATGACCAACGACTTCGTCGCGCTCCTGAAGGACTCCTCGCTCGTCTCCGTGATCACAGTCGTCGAGCTGACAAAGGAAACGGCTATATACGCGACCAACGTGGGCAGCTGGATCGTGCCCGGCGCGCTGTGCGCCGTCGTGTACCTCGCGATGTCGCTGCCGCTGGCACGGCTGGCGCGGCGCCTGGAGCGCCGCTGGGGAGGGCGCGCGGCATGAGCGCGCTGCTCGCCATCGACCGGCTGTGCGTGCGCTACGATTCCCGCGACGTGCTGCGCGCGTTATCGCTGGAAGTCGCCCGCGGCGAAATCGTGGCACTGATGGGACCGTCCGGCGTGGGCAAAACCACCGCGCTGCGAGCAGTCGCCGCGCTCCAGGCTTTCGATGATGGGCAGATCGTCGTCGAGGGCTTCGCGCTGGCCCCGGGGCCAGTGCCCCCGGAGTCGCGGCTGCGACCCCTGCGGCGCCGCGTCGGCCTCGTCTTTCAGGCGCACGCGCTCTTCGAGCATCTCACCGCGCTCGACAATGTGACGCTGGCGCTACGCCATGTCCTGCGACAGAGCCGCACCGACGCCGAAGCTGCCGCGACGAAACTCCTGGCTGCGCTCGACGTTGGCAGCCGGTCGGCGGCGTGGCCGCGTCAGCTGTCGGGTGGTGAGGCTCAGCGCGTGGCGATCGCGCGGGCGCTCGCCCCGGACCCCGCCCTGCTGCTCATGGATGAGCCGACGGCGGCGCTCGATCCGGCGCGCCGCAGCGCACTCGGCGCGACGCTCCGCCGCCTGTGCGAACAAGGCCGAGGCTTGCTCGTGGCGACGCACGACGCGGGGTTTGCGGGGGAGTTTGCCGATCGACTGATACAACTGACGGCCTGACGGCCGGCCGTCAGGCCGACCGTCCGTCCGTGTAGACTCCAAAGCTCCAGTGCCCTGGCGATGGAATACGCGGGCCCCGCCAACCCCTCGCACGCAGCGCGCGGGCGATGAAGATGTTCATCATCCCGTGTCCCACCACCGCGATGGCGTCATGAGCCTCGGCACGAGCGGTCAGCAGCCGCGCCGCCTGCGAGGCACGCTCTCGTGCCGCGGCGAAGCTCTCCATCCCGTCCGACCAGCCACAGAACCAGGCCGACCGCGCCAGCACCACCCAGACATCCGGACGCAGCTGAGCGCCGGAGCGAAAGCCACACGGCAACTCGGCCTCGCGGAAGAGCGCATCGGTGACCGGCACGCTGGATGGTGCCAGGAGATGAGCCGATTCGAGCGAGCGGCGCAGCGGACTCGTGACGACACAAGAGGCCGTGCGGACGAGCTGTGCCACCTCGGTGCTGGGACGACTCGAGGGATCGAGCGGCGCATTGTCCTCGCCGCGGCGCCATCCGGCAAACGCACGCCCCGGGATGGGTGTCCGATAATCCCAGGCAGGCTTGCCGTGCCGCGAGAGGATAATGGTGGTCACGCCGTGGGGGGGAGGGGGGGGATCGGAGCGCTGTGTTCTCTGCCCCGGAAGCTGAATGCGAGCCAGATCAGCACGATCGCTGGCAGCAGCACCACGAGCGCCTCTTGAACGAGCTGCCCAACGAGCCGGCCCTCCGGATCTCCCAACGGCGTCCACCAGAGGCGGAACCGCTGCGTCGAGAACGGCGCGAAGTATTCGATGGCGTAGGAATACGTGGACAGGCCGTCGAGCAACCCGTGCGACAGGGATGCCATACCCAGAATGAGGGCGATGCGCGCGCGACGCTGCCGCCACTCTGAACTTCGGAAGAAGATGATTGTTGCCGCGAGCGCGCCAAGCAGCGCGAACGCTATCGAATGCGTGATCCCGCGATGCGCGACGGGCCAGCCGAGGTAGTCGATGTCCGGCAGAGCGGCGCAGGCTGCCGCGACGAGGCATAGCCGGCGCGAGAGTGGCGGTCGTTGCGCCCAGGCCGCGATGGCGAATCCGACGGTCGCGTGGGAGAGGGGCGTGGGCATGAACTGCCTAGGTGCGCGTGCGTAAGATCACGTGCGTCGCCGCCAGAGCTGGCGCTCCCTTCGCGGATTCATGGCTTCTGCGCCACGACCAGCAGGTGGGCGCTGGCCCCGCTGAGCGACGGCTCGTTCTCGACCATCCGGGCCACTGACAGCAGATCGGCTCGCCGGCGCGGATCGCTCATGCGCTCCGCGACGTCCGCAAGCAGCCAGCCCGGCCCTTCGATCCCGAAGATCCGTGGGTTCGCGAAGCCTGCCGCCGCGGTCTCTCTCAGCGCATCCGCCGGTCTGTGGAAGTAGGCAGTTGTGAAGTAGTCCAGCCGATCTGTCGGGTTGCGGTGCTGTCCGTCCTGCAGGTCACGCTGTACGATCGCGGCGAACCGCGCATCCTGAAATAGATCGCGCGAGAGACCGTCGAGGGCTGATGCCCAGCGCGATATCACCGCGCCAAAGAACCAGCCGCCGGGCTTCATCACACGGCGTGCTTCAGCGAGCGCCCTCGCGCGATCCGCCGCTTCCGTGAGGTGATACAGCGGTCCGAGCAGCAGCACCAGATCGGCGTGCGCATCCGGGAACTCGAGCGCCCGCGCGTCGCCCACTCTGCTCGAGGCCAGCTGCCCTGGCGCCGCGCGCCGTTGCGCCTCGGCGATGAGTCGCGGTGCCGCATCGACGAGATGGACCGAGTATCCGAGATCGGCGAGCCAAAAGGAATACGCTCCGGCCCCGCCGCCGACGTCGAGGACGATCGCCGGTGGTCCGGGCGCGTGACGCTGAATGAGCTCGCGGGTGCGCGCTTCCTCCAGCAATGCCGCGCCGTACTTGAGGCGGTCTTCTTCCGGAGCCCGGTCGTAGTACCTGGCGACTGCGGGATCCTGCCTATCAAAGACTGAGGCCATCGCCCTAGCGCGGCGTGATCGTGCCGGCGACCTCGGTGACGACCCGGTATCCCTCGAGACGCGATGGGATTTTCGCTTTCGCCTCCACACTGGAGTCGACGAGCAGGACCTTGATGCACCGATCCCCCCTGTCGCACACGCCAATGGCCGTCCCGACCACGCCCGGCAGCGACATGAGCGAGTCGGAGTGGGCCGCGAGGACCTCCTCGATACTGCGACCGGTCACCACATCTTCCTCCGCCGCTCGCGCTGACGTCCGCGAGCTGGAACAGCCCAGGCACACGGCGGCGAGAGCCGCCGCCGCGAGCACGCGTCCCACCATTAATGCCTCATGAAGATCGAATAGCCGTTGCTGCTGCCATCGGGATCGTGATTGGCGGCCGGCTTATACGTGTAGCCCGTGAGCGTCAGCCCGTTGATTCCGAAATAGGCGCTGCGGGTCGTGTTGGGAATGGCGGAGAGCGTCAATACGCAGGTCCCCGGTCCAACACCATCCGCGTCCGCCGTGACACACTGGACCTCCGGGCCGGAGTTCCAGCTGCCGCGCACCGTTACGCCGTTCAGCGGATTGTGGCGGGAATCGTGGGCCGTGACGCGAGCGTTCGCGGACCACGTGTCCACCGCGCTCGTCGTGAATCCGTCGATATTGCCGACGTGGACACTCGGCGGATTCACCGTGATGGCGATCGCCCGCGCGTTGTTGCTCGAATTCGCATCGGGCAGCTTTTGCGTGGCGATGAGGATATGTCCCGCCGTCGCCACTCCAGCGGTGTTCCAGTTGATCGTCGCCGTCGCGCTCGCGCCCAGCGCGAGACCGGGGAACGTCTGGGTGCCGACGACCGCGTTGCCCGCCGTGCCGTCCGTCAGCACCACGTCGAAACTCGTCGCGACGTCCTCTCCACCAACGTTCTGCACCGTCACCACGATCGGCGCCGTATCGCCGATCGTCACCTGGCCGGGGGCGGTAAGTCCGGCGAGCGCGAGATCGGCCGGCTGCGGCGTCACGTTGACGGTCGCGGAGCGCTGATTGTTGGCGGTGTTGTCATCGGTCAGCGTATGCGACGCAACGAGGGTGTGATTGCCCAGCGCAGCGCTGGCGGTATTCCAGCTGAACGAGCGCGTGGCAGTCGCGCCCACGGCAAGACTTGCGACGGCCTGCGTCCCAATGGTCGCGCCGCTCGTCGCGTCCGTCAGCACGACGTTGAAACTGCTCGTGACATTCTGTACGGCCACATTTTGCACGGTCACACTGATCGTGGCCGTGCTACCCTTCCCGACCGACGCGGGTGCGCTCAGCGCGGTCACAGCGACATCCGTCGACGGCGCACTTATCGTGACAGCTACGGACGCCTGATTATTCGCGCCGTTCACATCCGTGAAGGTATGCGCCGCGACGAGCGTGTGACTGCCCAGTGACGCGGTGGCGGTATTCCAGTTGAAGGTTCGCGTCGTGCTCCCACCAGCGAAAAGACCGCCGACGATCGTCTGCGTGCCAATGGCCAGGCCTGTGGTCGCATCGCTGAGCGTGAGATCAAAGTTGCTCGTCGTATTTTGGCCTCCAACGTTCTGTACCGTCACCGCGATTGCGGCGCTGCCGCCCTGAATCACCGATGCGGGCGCGCTCACGCTCGTCACGGCGATGTCGGCCGGCGGGTTGACGATAACGGCGACCCCGACAGCGTTGTTGGACGAGTTCGCATCGGCGAGCTGCGAGGTAGCAAACAAGATGTGTCCGCTGGTGGACGCGCCCGCGGTGTTCCAGGGGAAGTCCACCGTGGTCGAGGCCCCGATCGCGAGCCCGGACACGGTCTGCGTCCCCACCAGCGCATTGCCGTTGGTCCCGTCTGTCAGGACCACGTTGAAGCTGCTGCCGACATCGACCTCGCCGACGTTCTTGACCGTGACGACGACGTGCGCCGTATCGCCCAGTCCCACTCGAGCGGGCGCCGTGATGCCCGTGAGGGCGATGTCGGTCGGCTTGGGATTCACGTTGACCGCCACCGTGCGCCGGTTGTTGGCGGCGTTGTCGTCGCTCTGGCTCTGCGTCGCGACGAGGGTGTGCACCCCAACCGCGGCAGCCGTCAGGTCCCAGCTGAACGTGAGGGTCGTCTTGGCTCCGACGGCGAGGCCCGCGACGGTCTGCGTGCCCAGCGTCACGCCGGCGGTCGAATCCTGGAGGGTGACGTCGAAGCTGCCCGTCACATTCTGATTGCCGACGTTCGCCACGAAGACGGTGACGGTGACAACGTGTCCCTCGATCACCGGGCCCGAGACGCTCATGTTCGTCACGGAGATATCCGTGATCGGTGGCGTGACCGGGATGGTGCCGAAGCGCTGATCGTTGCTCGCCTTGTCGTCGCTGAGCGTGTGCCTCGCGGCGAGCACGTGATCACCGGCCGTCGCCGGCGACCAGGCAAAGGTCAGCGTGGTCACGGCGCCCGCGGCGAGGGCCGGCACGGTCTGCGTGCCGACCGTCACATGGTCTGTCGTGTCCGACAGGATCACGTCAAAGCTCGACACATCCTGGTTACCGAAGTTCTTCACCGTCACGGTGACACTGGCCGTGTTGTTCACCACGACCGCGCTTGGCCCGCTCACGCTCGTGATCGCCACGTCGGTCAGCGGACCGGGTGGCGGGGGCGACGAGCCGTCGATCGTCACGCCGAAGCGGTTGAGCACCAGATCGATCCGGTTGCCGATCGTCACCGAAGGGCTGCCGGCGAAGAGCAGCGCGACCGGGTTGAGGTTGGCGTCGTCGGTCACGATGAGCGAGCCGGAATCGCCGCCGCCGCTGAACGTGCCCGGCGAGATGATCAGCTGATCCACGTAGCGCGCAGTCTTGGTGCAGGTGAAGCCCGAGACTTCATAACAGATCGTGACGGTCGCGTTGACGCCGGTGATCTGCCCATGGGTCAGCCGCGTGGTCCGCCCGTACTTCTGCACGTTGAGGCCGAGCAGCGCGTTGCGGTCGTCGAAGAAGCCGTCGCCGTCTGAGTCACCGTAAATCTTCGAGTTCGGCATCCCGTAGCCGTCGTCGGATGGCACGGCGTTGTCGAGCAGGTCGGTGCTAGAGAGGGCGATGGCGGCGTCGATCGTGTTGCTGCCGTTGCTGGCGAACGAAATTACCTGGAAATCGGTGAGTGTCGCGATCTGGTCGGCGCTGGTTCCACCGTCGAACGGTCCAGGCTGGTACTCCGGGTCGCCGATGCTCGCCCCATTCGAGTTGGCGAGGACGTGATTGTTGGACAGGATGTACACGCGGCCGAGCGCATCGCGCACACGCGCGCCGATCGTACCGGCCGTGATCGCCGGATGACCAACCGAGAACCCCATCGGTGCGGGCCGTTGCCGCCGCGTGGGATCGCTGAACGCCATCAGGCGGCCGGTGACGCGCTGCCCCACGGGAACGCCTTCGAGCTCCTGCGGCAGTCCGGCGATGCCCGCGCGCTCCAGTAACAGCACCATGCCGGCATGTCCATCCGGCTGCCGAGTGATCGCTGTCCCCACGACGCCGGGGATGGCGAGCAGGTCGTCGGTGTGACGCCGTTGCACCGCCAAGGCCTTCATGAAGTCAGGAGCGAGCAGCTCCGGCGGCGTGATGGACGGGCCGGCAGCGGAATCGAGCCCCCGGTCCGAGCAGGCATACCAAACCGCGGGAGCGGCAACAAGCAGAGCGACGAGGGCGCGGCGGGACAACGTGCGAACTGCCACCATAGGACTCCCTGGCTGAATCCTAGAACGGGGGCGCGCGGGGCAGGAGTATGGAGCCGCTGCAGCCGGTCGGCAAGGATGCGCGGCTAACGTCCTTGCGCGGCTGGCTTTAGCTCGATGGTGTGTCCAAAGCAGAGGCGATACCCGTTACAATCCTCGATCTCGAAGTCGCGGCAGCCATAGGGCTGATCGAAGAGGTCTCGCACGATCTTCACACCCCGGGATTTGTACTCGGCATTGAGCGCGTCGGCATCCTCGATCCAGATGTACGTGTCCCACGCACCACCTTCGGGATCCACGACGTGGTTGGGTCGCATCCGCCCGGGCGATTCGAGCTGCGCGAGCATGATAACGATGCCGCTCCGCTTGACCATGCAAAATGACGGCGGGTCGTTCCAGAAGCGCTCATAATGGAAGCCCAGCTTGTCGCGGTAGTAATTCGCGGTGCTGATGACGTCATCGACGATGAAGTGGGGAGCAAGCGTCCAGCGGCGGTCTGGGGTCACTGCGGAAATCTACGCCGGTTTGTGGCACCGAGAGTGCTTACGACAGACCGAGAAAACGCTGGTAGCGCGCGATTTCGCGGTCTACCGCCCGCCCCTCCACAGCCGTGAGACGCCGCACGGGAGCGACATCGACCTGAACTCCGCGGCCCTTCGGCACCACCCGCCACGTGCCCCTGACCTGCCCCGCGATGACGAGTGAGTGCTGGAACTGCTTGTACCCGCCGGCCGGTGACCCAACCATCGATGGTCCGTGCGGCACCGCCACGCGATCGCGGTAGGCGACGAGATACTCGTCGTAGACCGGCAGCAGATGAGCGGGCTGGCGGCGCGGCCGCCCACTCGCGGCGCGGAGGGTCCAGTAGCTCTTGTCGGCCACTCTCAATTCTCGGGCCCGAATCATTTCCAACCCGCGCTTCGCGTCGGGAGTCGTCAGACCGGACCACCAGACAAAGTCGCGCAGCGTTGCCGGCCCATGGCTGCGGAAATAC
>DASZCG010000140.1:0-1963 GCA_035943355.1 Gemmatimonadales bacterium | reverse complement strand
TTCATGCCGAGCTTCATGACCTGATCGACCGCCTCGGGCGTCGCCACGCCTTCCTGCACGCAGAAGATGGCCTCATTGATCATCGGCATGAGCACGCGGTTCGACACGAATCCCGGTGCGTCATTCACCTCGACCGGTGTCTTGCCGAGTTGTTTCGCGACCTCAAGTACTTTCGAGGTCGTCTCATCCGATGTCTGAAGTCCGCGCACGATCTCGACCAGCTGCATCACGGGCACCGGGTTCATGAAATGCATCCCGATCACGCGGTCCGGGCGATCGGTGTGGGCCGCGATCGCGGTGATCGAGATAGAGCTCGTATTACTTGCGAGAATCGTTGCAGGCGGGGAAAGGCGGGAAACGGCGCGGAAGATGTCGAATTTGATTTGCGGATTCTCCGTAGCCGCCTCGACGACAAGGTCTGCGTCCTTACCAGCCTCGATCGCGCTGCTGGTAGTAATGCGCCCTAACAAACCGCGCCGTTCATCCGCAGTGAGACCGCCTTTCTTTACCTGGCGCTCCGTGTTCTTCTCTATCGCCGCAACGCCGCGGGCCAGCTGGTCAGCGGACACGTCAATCAAGGCCGTATTCCAGCCGGCCTGCGCAAACACGTGCGCGATGCCGTTCCCCATCGTTCCCGCCCCCACCACGGCAACGGTACTCACGCTGCGACGGCCTCACTGCCGAGCGATGATTGGCGACTGAACGCTCCCGGCCGCGTCAGCAGGAACAGCGTGCCGGCGATGAGCGCAACCGTCGCGACAATGCCGCCCTCGGGCCCGAACGCCCCGCCATCGACCCAGGCGTGCGGACCGGGTGCGTACTCGACCGCCGGCACGCGGAAGAGGTAGCCGGATACCGGCGCGTCGAACAGCAGCCCCAGTCCCGCATTCCATCCGAAGTGCAGGCCCCAGGCGAGCGCCATGCCGCCGGTCGTGAAGAACGCGACGCCGAGCCAGATGCCGGCGAGCGCGATGTTCACCAGGCCGATCGCCGACACGTTGTCGTTGCCGAGGTGCGCGAGCGCGAACCCGATGGCCAGCACAAGCAACGCGGGCGCGGCGCCGATCGCGTCGGAGAGCCGCTGCAGCGGAAAGCCGCGGAAGATCAATTCCTCATTGAGCGCGGCGGCGAGCAGCACCACGACCAGTGGCGCGACGACCGCCGGCCAGCGACTCCAGTCGTGCGTGAGTGTGATGCTGGCGCGGTCGAGAATCAGCGCGAGCACGATCGCAACAGCCGCCATGGCCATGCCGACGACGATGCCGCGTGCAAACGGACGGGCGAGCGCCCCCCCCGGTGCCCCGCGACCTTCGCTCCGCCAGCCGAGGCGGTCCCATGACTCCCGCGCGAGCAGCTTGCCGACCACGAGCGTCGCGATGATGAAGCCACTGAGGCCGCAGAACACGTCGCGCAGCAGCCGGTACTCGCTACTCCATGTCGGCAGCACTTTGGCGAGGCCTAACGCGACACCGCCGCCGACGACGACGAACAGCACGATCCACCCGATGTTGATCGCAAACCGTTTCAGAGCCACAAACGAAACGCGCGCCATCAGAGGCGCGCGTGAATCGTGGGAGTGAGCTTCGTCAGGACCGGCACCAGCACAGCGATCTTGAATAGGTCTCCCAGCAGGAACGGCAGCGTGCCCAGCTGTGCCGCGGCAGAAATGTTGCCGGTGAGGATGGCGAGCTGAGCGAGACCGCCGAGGTGAATCAGCACCAGGCCGACGAAGACGCCAATGGCGACCGGCAGCCAGGGTTCTCTGCCCCCGGGCGCGAGCCCGGGGTTAGAGAACCTACCTACCGCATAAGCCGCGATCGGATAAGCGAGCAAGTATCCGCCCGTAGGCCCGAAGAGTCTGGCAAGCCCAAGCAACGGCACCGTGGGCGTGAACACCGGCAGTCCCGCCGCGCCCATCGCCAAATAGAGGATCATGCTCAGCGCACCGAGGGGTGCACCGAGC
>DASZCG010000139.1:0-4619 GCA_035943355.1 Gemmatimonadales bacterium | reverse complement strand
TCTTTGCATCGAGCTCCGCAACCCGTTGCTCGAGTTTAGTGTCGAAGCGGCTGAAATTCAGCTCGTTCAGTTCCCGCAGCTCAGATCGGTACGTGGCATCCACCAGGTTGAACCAGTCTACGAGCTCGTTGGCAATCTCATCACCAAGCCTCTCGTAAAACTTGCGCGATAGTTTGGCGGTGACCGGCACACGAACTCCTGGTGAATGCCGGTCGACTATAGCATACACTCGGCAGTGCGCGGGATCAATAAAACGCCGATAGTTGCAATGTCCCACCCTCTCTTCACATTCTCATGCATGTCGCACCGTCTCTCCAAGTCTCGCTACACCGCCGGCGTCCAGTGCCACAAGCTGCTGTGGTGGAAGGTCCACGAACCGCTCGCCGTCGAGCTCCAGCCCGACAAGGTGCTGCAGGATCGCTTTGATCAAGGAGCGCAAGTCGGCACGTTGGCACGAGGCAGGTTCCCCGGTGGAGTCCTGGTCGATCTGCCCTACGGGGCGACCAACGCGCGCGTCGCGCTCACGCGCAAACTGATCGAGGACGCTACGCCGGCCATCTTCGAAGCCAGCTTCGTCGCCGACAACACCTTCGTCGCCGTTGACGTTCTCACCCCACAGGACGGTGGCTTTCACCTCACGGAGGTGAAGTCGTCTTCCTCGCAGAAGGAAGAGCACCTCCCCGACGCCGCCGTGCAGGTCCACGTGCTCGAGCGCAGTGGCATCCACATCACCGGCGTGGACATCATGCACCTCAGCAAGGACTGCCACTTCCCCGATCTGTCGAACCTCTTTGAGCGCACCGATGTGACCGAAGCGGTGCAGCCGCTCCTCGGCAAGGTCGGCTGGGAAATCGACGCGCTGCTCCAGATGCTCGACGGCCCGTTGCCCGAGGTGTCGATCGGGCTACAGTGCTACGAGCCGTACGAGTGCCCATTCATGGAGCGTTGCTGGCCGAAAGATCCCGATCACATCATCCGGCTCTTCAGCATCGGTCCAAAGAAATGCTGCGACTTCCTGACGACGGGCGTCACGCACATCTCGCAGCTGCCGCCGAGCCAGAAGCTCAACGTGACGCAGAAGCGGCAGATCCGCGCGATGCGAGAGCAGCGAATCATCGTGGAGCCCGGCCTCGCCACAGCGTTGCAGCCGTTCAACTGCAAGCTGGGATTTCTCGACTTCGAGACGATCCAGCGCGCCGTCCCCGTGTGGCCCGGGATGGTGCCGTGGGAGCAGGCGCCGGCGCAGTTCAGCTATCACGAAGCGAACGGCGACGGCAACTACACGCATGCCGAGTATCTGGCCGAGGGACCGAAGGACTGCCGGCCGGAGCTGGCGCGCCTCATGATCGCCGCGACGCACGGCGCCGAGCGGGTCGTGACCTATTCGGGATTCGAGAAGACGCGCATTCGAGGATTGCAGAAGGCAGTGCCCGACCTTCAGGCGGAGCTCGTGGAGTTGGAGAACAAGCTGATCGATCTGCTCCCGGTCGTGCGCGACAACGTCTACCATCCTGATTTCCTCGGTAGCTTCAGTCTCAAGCACGTGCTGCCCGCGCTTGTGCCGGATCTGACGTACAGCGATCTGGTGATCGTCGATGGCTTGGTGGCGAGCGTCGAGATCGCGCGGCTGCTCTTTGTGGCGGGGAAGATTCCGAAAGAAGAACACGACCGGGTGCGGCAGGATCTGCTCAACTACTGCGAGCGGGATACGTGGGCGATGGTGAAGGTCTTGGAGCGATTGCGGGAGTTGGCGCCTGGATAGCAGCCTCCGGTGGATGTTCTAGTCGCACGTCTGCGGCGAGCCCGGGCAGATCTTGATGTCCGTAATGGGATGAATCTCCCATGCCGTCGCCCGCCAATTCCCGGCATGGCCGGGGTTGGTATGCTCGGCTTCATCGGCGTGCTCGAAATCCCAGAACAACCAACCGGTAAATCGCACCCAGTGTCCCTGCAGCGATTGTTTGAGTGCGCGGGTGGACCAGTCTTCACCCTGCTGCGCCACGAACCAGCGCCAGCGGGGCGTCACCTCCACGATCAGACGAGCGGTCTTGCCAGTGTCGCTCGTGTTCTGGAGGACTTCGATATGGGTGTCGATGTAGGCGCTGTCTGTGTCGCCACAGTTGACGGTCTCTTTGGAGCCCAGTTTCACGTTGACCACATAGGCCACAATCGACGCGCCGTGGGTGTCGTTCCACACCGTTCGATCGTCGCGGTCTTGCAGCAGGGCAGCGACCGTGGCGTTCTGGTCAATGTCTCCCGTGCCCGGCGTATTCCTGCGGTTTTTAAGCTCATTGGACTGCTGGCGATGCGGGCTCACCGCGGTCCCTTCCAGGGGGCAACCGTGGAAGACTTCGGGAGGTTGTCCATTATTCGAGGGGGGCGGAGCGGTGTCAGTGATTCGGATGTTCTTGCCCCAGGTCCAGCCTGCTTCACCGTCGGCGACGCGCACGTTGTAATATCCGTTGCTCTGATTCGGGTCGAGAATCAGCAGCTCATCGTTGAGATGCAGTGTCTCTTTGATGGCATAAGACTTTGCGGGGCCGGTGCGCAGATTCACACTGCGCGTGACGACCGCCGTTTGTGCGGTTGCGCGTGATGTGGCGAGAATGAGGATCAGAACCAACAAGAGACGCTTCACTGGTTTACCTCACATCATAGTTGAGCAACACCGTCCCCGTCTTCGGGTACACGCGATGCTTCACCAGCTTGAGCTTCGCCATCCGCTTCGCCGCCGGAAGCACGCGCAGTCCTTTGCCGAGTAGCACCGGCACCACGGCGACCTCGAAGCGGCGCATGGCACCTCTCCTCAGATGACCGTACGTTGGACGACATGCCGGAACCATTCACGATAAGCATGCAGCAGCGCTCCAATGAGCGCAGCAGCGACCGTCGGTTATTCTACTGGTCCCTCACTTCCGCGCTCGCCGGCTTTCTGTTCGGCTTCGACACGGTCGTGATCTCGGGCGCCGAGCAGACCATTCAGCATGTGTGGGGCCTGAGCGCCGGTCTACACGGCATCGCGATGGGCGCGGCCCTCTACGGCACGGTGCTCGGCGCACTCGTGGGCTCCTGGCCCGCCGATCGCTTCGGCCGCCGGCCTACCCTCATCGCCATCGGCGCGCTGTTTCTCGCGTCGGCGATCGGCAGCGCGCTGGCCCCGAACGTGACCTTTTTCATCGCGGCGCGATTCGTCGGCGGACTCGGCATCGGCATCAGCACAGTGGCGGCGCCGCTCTACATCTCCGAGATCGCGCCACCCGAACGGCGCGGCCGGCTCGCGGCGATGTTCCAGTTCAATATCGTGCTCGGCATCGTGATCGCGTTCGCGTCGAACGCCCTGCTGCGGCGTATTGTGGCGGGGGCCGAGGCCTGGCGCTGGATGCTCGGTGTTGCGGCCGTGCCTTCGCTCATTTACACCCTGATGTGTCTCGGCCTGCCGGAAAGCCCGCGGTGGTTGCGCATGCGGGCAGAGGGGGGCGAGCTGAGCGATCATCCGGCCACGGGGAGGGGGGGGAGCTTCTGGACCTGGCGGCTGCGCGTCCCGATCGCGCTCGCCTTCCTGGTCGCGTTCTTCAATCAGCTCTCAGGGATCAACGCTATCCTCTATTTCGCGCCGCGCATCTTCGCGCTGACCGGCCTTAGCGAGCAGGCGGCGCTGCTCCAGTCCGTGGGCATTGGGATAACCAACCTCGTATTCACATTCGTCGGGCTGTGGCTGATCGACCGGCTGGGCCGGCGCACACTGCTGCTCATCGGCTCGATCGGTTACATCGTCTCACTCGGCGCCTGCGCCTGGGCGTTCTACACACATCACGAGTCCATCGTCCCCGCCTGCATCTTTGCCTTCATCGCGGCGCACGCCATCGGACAGGGCACCGTTATCTGGGTGCTCATCTCCGAGATCTTCCCCAACCGCTACCGCGCGGCAGGACAATCGCTGGGCAGCGCGACGCACTGGGTGTTCGCCGCCCTGCTCACCACCGTGTTCCCGCTCATGGTCAGCGCGTTCCACCCGGGCACCATCTTCTTGTTCTTCTGCGGCATGATGGCGCTGCAGCTCATCTGGGTCCTCGCGATGGTGCCGGAAACCAAGGGCGTGCCGCTGGAGGAGATCCAGCGCCGTTTGGGTCTCCTCTAGCAATGAAGGGCCCTCCCCCCGTGATCGTCGGTGCCGGCGAGGTGTTGTGGGACGTGTTCCCGAACGGGGATCACTTCGGCGGCGCGACCGCCAACGTCGCCGTGCATGCAGCGGCACTGGGCGCCGAGGCGTGGCTCGTGAGCGCGGTGGGGCAAGACGCGCGTGGCGACGCCGCGTTGGAGCGGCTTGCCGCTGCCCGCGTGGACTCGAGCTCTGTCTCCCGGCTGGCCGATCATCCGACCGGCGTCGTGCACGTGAGCGTCGCTGCGCGGGGGTTGCCGAGCTATGACATCGCGGAGGGCAGCGCGTGGGACTATGTGCCGTGGACGGCCTCGGTCGAGCGAGCGGCGCACCGGGCGGACGCCATTTGTTTCGGCACGCTGGCCCAGCGATCGCCCGTGTCGCGCGCCACGATCCGTCGCGCGGTGGCGGCCACACGCGAGCCGGCGTGGCGCTTGTTCGACGTCAACCTGCGGCAGGC
>DASZCG010000138.1:0-10860 GCA_035943355.1 Gemmatimonadales bacterium | reverse complement strand
GTCGTGTCGATGCCAGCGAAGAACGACGACTGCCCGCCCGCACTGCCCGTCGTCTTTTGCGCGACGAGCGCCACACGTGCCGTCGCCGGGCCCATGCGCTGCAGCTGGCCCATGTCCTGGGAGCGGTGCCGGCTGCGGCTCGCCATGGCGATTTGGAAGTAGGACTGCCCCGCCAGCGGATCGAGCGTACCGACGGAGAATGCCAGCGTTGTGGCGGTGGAATCGCCGCGCGTCGAGCGATAGAACTTGACGGGACCGCCGGCGGAATCACGCAGCAGATCGAACGCCTGCCGCGCGATCATGCCCGCGACCTGATGTTGTCCGTGCCCATCGGCCGGAGTCCCCGAGAACACCGAGATGATGATTTGCGGCTGGAAGCGGTGGATGACCGCGACGACGTCTTTGAGAATCGAATCGCGCGGCCAGAAACGGAACGTTTCGTCGGCCGTCTTGGAGAAGCCGAAATCGTACGCCCGCGTGAAGAACTGGCGGGCGCCGTCGAGCTCGCGCGCCGCGAGCAGCTCTTCCGTGCGAATCACGCCGAGCTCGGTGCCGAGCTCGGGGCCGATCAGATTCTGCCCACCCTCACCGCGGCTGAGCGAGAGGTACGCGACCTGCGCGCCCATCCCGCGCGACAGCAGCACCAGCAGCTGCGTGTCTTCGTCATCGGGATGGGCGCCGATCATCAGGACGCGCTTGTTGCCGCCCAGTTGGCGGAGCATGCCGGCCAACGCAGCAACGCCGCCGGTGCCGGCCGGCGCAAGCTGCGCGAAGCCGGCGCCCGCGGCGCCGATACTGAGGAAGAGCGCTAGGCCGAGCGGTCTCACTATTGGGAAAGGTAAACCACGCCGCCCTTCATAACGAACTTGACCCGTTGGAGTTCCGTGATATCGCGGATGGGGTCGCCCGCGACAGCGATGATGTCCGCATACAGTCCCGGCGCCAGAGCGCCAATGTTCTGTTCTTGTCCGAGCAGCGCGGCGGCCACCGAGGTTCCTGACTGAATCGCCTGCATCGGCGTCATCCCGTACTGCACGTAGTACTCGAACTCCTTCGCCTGGTTGACCTCCGTCCACGGAAATCCGCCGACGTCCGTCCCCATCACGATCTTGACGCCCTTGCGCAGCGCACGGCCGAAGGCGCGACGCTCGAGATTGACGAGCGCGGGCCACACGCCGCCCCGCGGCATCACGTGGACGCCCACAGTCACCGTGGGGACCCAGTACACGTTGTTCTTGACCATCACGTCCATCAGCGAGTCGGTCAGACCATCGCCGTGCTCGATCGAGTTCACGCCGGCGCGCAGGGCCGCCGCGATCCCATCGGAGCCGATCGCGTGCGCCGCGACGCCGTGTCCCAGCCGGTGCGCCTCATCGACGATCGCCTTCGCTTCGGCATCCGTGAAATTCACCCAGCTGCGCAGCAGGCTGTCGGGAGTGAAGTAGTAGCGCCGGTCGCTGTAGTACTTGATCCAGTCTGCGCCGTGCTGTACCTGCTCGCGGACCGCGAGCCGGGCGTTGTCGACTCCGTCCACGACCTGCACGCCATGGGGCAGCTCGATCTCCCAATTCGGCGTGCCGATCGGATACATCCCCGTGGGCGCCATCGCGCGTGTCGACGCGAAGATGCGTGGGCCGGGAACCTCGCCGCGATTCACGGCGAGCTTCAGGTCAACGTCCGCGTACATCGCGCCCTCCGTCTCGACATCGCGCAGGGCGGTAAAGCCGTGCTCCAGGGAGATCCGCGCGTTGCGGGCGGCGAGGATCGCGCGGTACGGAATGGACTGCCGCAGCAGCTGGTCTTCATACTCGTCGGACGTGACGTCGCCCTGGAGCAGGAGGTGGGTGTGGGCGTCGATCAGACCGGGCAGCAGCGTCATCTGTGACAGATCGATGACCCGGGCGTTGCCCGCCTGCGCCTGCACCTGGGCCAATGGGCCGATCGCCTTGATCCGCTCACCTTCCACGAGGATGCCGACATTGCTCTGGACGGTGTTCGCACGGCCATCAATCAGCCGACCGGCTTTGACCAGCACCAACGCGGGCGGAGGCCCCTGCGCGGGCGGCGGGGGCGGCGCCGCTGGTGCCTGGGAGATACAGGGGACGAGGGGGACAACCGCAAGACACAGCGTAACGAGCGACGGCAAGCCGCGCATTGAGATCTCGAGTGAAGGGCGCGGAGAATCTACGACCTTCACAAAGATTCAGTAACGCCGCTCACGGGTCGGGTGTTACATTAACCAATCATGGCAACTGGCCTGGCCGAACCCAAAGGTAAGATCAGCGCGGACGAGGCACGCGAAGTCGCCGAGGCTGCACGCGAGCAGGAATGGGCCGCGCCGAGTTTCGTGCGCGATCTCTTCCTCGGCAAGCTGCGGATGGATTTGATCCATCCCTATCCCGAGCAGGAGCCCGAAGAAGTCGCCCGCGCCAAACCATTCCTCGATAAACTCGAACGCTTCCTCCGCGAAGACGTCGACTCGGACCGAATCGACCGCGAGGGCGAGATCCCCGAGAGCGTCATTGAGGGCCTGCGGGACCTGGGCGCGTTCGGAATCAAGATTCCGCGCGAATACGGCGGGCTCGGCCTGTCGCAGCTCTCGTACATGAAGGCGATCGAGCTGGTCTCCTCGGTGGACGGCTCGCTCACCGCGTTGCTCTCGGCGCACCAGTCGATCGGCGTCCCGCAGCCGCTCAAGATGTTCGGGACCGACGCCCAGAAAAAACAATACTTCCCCCGCCTGGCCAAAGGCGCGATCTCCGCGTTCGCCCTCACGGAGCACGGCGTCGGCTCCGATCCGGCGGCGATGGAAACGACCGCCATTCTGAGTGACGACGGCAATGGCTGGATCCTGAACGGCGAAAAACTGTGGTGCACGAACGGGACGAAGGCCGAGCTGCTCGTGGTCATGGCGCGCACGCCGTCGAAATCAGTGAAGGGCAAGGAGAAGAAACAGATCACTGCCTTCATCGTCGAAGCGGACTGGCCCGGCGTCGAGGTCGTGCACCGCTGCCACTTCATGGGACTGAAGGCGCTCTTCAACGGCGTCATCCGGTTCACCAATGTGCGCGTGCCGAAAGAGAACGTGCTGTGGGGTGAGGGGAAAGGACTGAAGCTCGCCCTCATCACACTGAACACCGGCCGGCTCACGCTGCCGATTTCGTCGGTCGCCGCCGGAAAGCGCTGTCTTGAAATCGCGCGCCGCTGGGCGGCCGAGCGCGTGCAATGGGGCCGTCCCATCGGCCAGCACGACGCGATCGCCCAGAAGATCGGCACGATGGCCGCCAATACGCTGGCGATGGAGGCGGTCGCGGAGCTGTGCGGCGCGATGGCGGAGCGCGGCGGCTACGATATCCGGCTCGAGGCCGCGATCGCCAAGCTCTACAACTCCGAGGCCGGTTGGCGGATCATCGACGACACCGTGCAGATCCGCGGCGGGCGCGGCTACGAAACGGCGGATTCGCTACGTGCCCGGGGGGAGCAGCCCGTACCCGTCGAGCGGATCATGCGCGACTTCCGCATCAACCTGATCTTCGAGGGCTCCTCGGAGATCATGCATCTCTTTATCGCGCGCGAAGCAGTGGACAAGCACCTCCAGGTCGCCGGCGACGTGGTCATGCCCGGCAAAACGCCGGGCGAGCGCTTGGCCGGGTTGGTGCGGTCGGCCGCGTTCTATGGCTGGTGGTATCCGACCCGCTGGCTCGGCTGGGGCTTCTGGCCGCGCTACGCCGAGTTCGGGACGCTGGCGAAGCATGTGCGCTTCGTGGAGCGCAGCGCGCGCCGGCTGGCGCGCAGCGTCTTCCATTCGATGGTGCGCTTCGGGCCGAAGCTCGAGCTGCGCCAGTCGGTGTTGTTCCGCCTCGTCGACGTCGCGGCCGAGCTGTTCGCCATGGCGGCCACCTGCTCGCGTGCCCAAAAACTCTTTGAGCAGGATCGCGCGACCGGCGCGCGCGCCGTGCGACTCGCGGACTTGTTCTGCCGGCAGGCGCGCCGGCGCGTGCGCTCGAAGTTCAACGGGCTGCGCCGCAACGAAGACGTGCCGACCTACCGGTTCGCGCAGGAAATTCTTGCCGGAGAACACCGCTGGCTGGAAAGAGGCATCGTCGAGCTTCCGGAGTGACGCCTACGCCGCTTGGTGGGCGATCATGATACTTCGCAGTTTTTCAGGGGCTTCCGCGCCGGCATCTCCGTAGGGCGAGGGATGCCCGTCCTGCTCCAGCACCACCGTGGGACAGACGAACCCATACTGCCGCGCCCGGATCCGGTCCGCCGCCGTCTGCGTCGCGACGGGCGTCGCGATCACGATCTCCCGCGCGCCTAACCCCTCGGCGGCCTTCGCCGCCGCCAGCACCTTCCACGGATAGACGATCTGCCCATCCACGATGATCGCGGTACGGCCCTGCAGGCTCTTCACGGGCCGCTGCGTGCGATAGAGGACGAGATCCTGTTTGACCCGCGCGCGGGATTCATCGATCGCCGCCGAAAGCTTTTCAAGCAGATTCATCCCCGGTTGAAAATCGGGATCCATCTCCGCCGGCGCCGATTCCGCCATCGCACCCACGGGCGCCAGCTTGGCGCCCAGCTGGATGAATGCCGCGACCAGGACATCGAATTGCGCACCCATCGCCTCGGAGGCGTGTGCCGCGATCTCCACACCTTCGGGGGTAATGCCCAGGAGAATGCAGCCGGTGTGGCCGCGCGCGCTGAGCTGCTGCCCCAGCATGGCGCCGGCGCTCGAGCGGCTGGGATAGAGGCTGGGACGAGGTTGGGCCACGGATTGCGAAGATAAGAAAGGTATTGGGTCTTGGGTATTGGGTGTCACCCAATGCCCAAGACCCAGTACCCGGTTATCTTTTCCGCTCCCACACCCAGGACTGCGTAGTGCCGAAGCACACGCTCACCGTCGTCGACAATCGTACGGGCAAGAGCTACGAGCTGCCCATCCAGGATGGGACGGTTCGCGCCGCCGATTTCCGGCAAATCAAGGCGGACGATGCCGACTTCGGGTTGATGCTGTACGACCCCGCCTTCATGAACACGGCGGCGTGTCGCAGCGCGATCACATTCATCGACGGCGACAAGGGCATCCTGCGCTATCGCGGCTACCCGATCGAGCAGCTCGCCGAGAAGAGCAGCTTCCTCGAGGCGGCGTACCTGCTGCTCCACGGCGAGCTCCCCAAGGCCGCCGAGCTCGATGCGTGGGTGTACCAGGTGACTCACCATACGATTATTCACGAAAACATCAAGAAATTCATCGACGGCTTCCATCACGATGCCCACCCCATGGGCATGTTCGTGAGCGCGGTCGCCGCCCTCTCGACGTTCTATCCCGAGGCGAAGCGGATTGCCGACGAGCAGTCCCGCAGCAACCAGATCGTCCGGCTGATCGCCAAGAGCCCGACGCTCGCGGCGTTCGCGCACCGCCATTCGATCGGCATGCCGTATGCCTACCCGGACAACGATCTGAGCTACACCGGGAATTTCCTGAACATGATGTTCAAGACCACCGAGGTGAAATACACGCCGCACCCGGTGCTCGAGCGCGCCCTCGACGTCCTGTTCATCCTCCACGCCGATCACGAGCAGAACTGCTCCACCAGCGCGATGCGCGGCATCGGCTCCTCGCATCCCGATCCCTATTCCTGCATGGCGGGCGCCGCCGCGGCACTGTACGGGCCGCTGCACGGCGGCGCCAACGAGGAAGTGCTGCGCATGCTGCGCGAGATCGGCTCGATCGACGCCATTCCCGCCTACATCCAGCGGGTCAAGAAGGGTGACGTGCGCCTGATGGGGTTCGGGCACCGCGTCTACAAGAACTTCGACCCGCGGGCCAAGATCATCAAACAGATCGCCGAGCAGGTGTTCGACGTGACGGGCAAGAACCCGCTCATCGATATCGCGCTCGAGCTGGAGCGGATCGCCTTGCAGGAAGAGTACTTCGTCTCGCGCAAACTCTATCCCAACGTCGATTTCTATTCGGGGATCATCTACGAGGCGATGAAATTCCCTGTGGACATCTTCCCCGTCCTCTTCGCGATCGGACGCACGCCGGGCTGGCTGGCGCAATGGCAGGAAATGCTGCTCGACAAGGAACAGAAGATCGCCAGGCCCCGCCAGGTCTATACCGGACCGGATAAGCGGGACTATGTGCCGATCGAGAAACGGAGCTGAGCTCTCCCATGCCCACCTATATCCTGCTTTCGAATCTGACGGACGACGGCGCCAAGTCGCTGAAGACGAACCCCAAGCGACTGCAGGAAGTAAACAAGGAGATCGAAAAGTACGGGGCCAAAGTCACGGCACAGTACGCCGTGCTCGGCCCCTATGACTTCGTCAGCATCGTGGACTGCCCCGACAACGAGACCATCGCGCGCGTCTCGGTCGAGCTGGCATCGCGGGGCAGCATCCGGTTGATGACGCTGGCCGCGACCCCCGTCGCGAATTTTATTCGGACGCTGAAAACGAAAGACTAGCGGCGCTTCCCGCCTCGACGCGGCCGCAACGATCGCTCCGGCTTCGGCGCTTCGGCGACGGCAAGCCGTGGCTGCAGCGGCGGCACCGATGGCTCGAATCCCGGAATCACCTCGCGCGGGAAGTTCTGCCCGATCAGCCGCTCGACGTCGGCCATCAGCAGCCATTCGTCAGGCGAGATGAGCGTCAACGCGAGCCCGCGCGCGCCCGCCCGGGCCGTCCGCCCGACGCGGTGCACATAGACCTCCGCATCCTGCGGGACGTCGTAGTTCACCACCATCCGGATCCCATCGACGTCGATGCCGCGAGCGGCGATATCGGTGGCCACGAGGATCTCGGCCGCGCCCGAGCGGAACTGGTCGAGCGTCCGCTGGCGGTTGCTCTGCGCCTTGTCGCCGTGCAGCGCGTTCGCGGCGATGCCCTCCCGCTTGAGGAACGTCACCAGCTTGTCGGCGCCGTACTTGGTGCGGGTGAAAATCAGCGTCTGACCGGCGGGCTTGGCCTTGAGGATCGAGGCCAGCGCGCCGCGCTTCAGCAGCTTGTCCACCGCGACGATCACGTGCTCGATCCCCTCCGCAGTCTGGGCCCGGCGGCCGATTTCGACCGACGCGTGGCCGTTCAGCGCGCGGCGCGCCAGCGCGTCGACTTCGGGCGACACCGTGGCCGAGAAGAGCATGGTCTGACGCTCCTCCGGCAGCGCGCTCAGGATGCGCCGCACGTCGGGGGCGAATCCCATGTCCAGCATACGGTCGGCTTCGTCGAGCACCAGCACCTCGAGCCGCGAGAAATCGGCGTGACCGCGTTCCATGTGATCCAGCAACCGGCCCGGCGTCGCGGCGACGATGTCGACGCCGTGACGCAGCGCGCGCGTCTGGGGCTCCATGCCGACGCCACCGTAGACCGCGGCCCCCTTGAGATGGGTGTGCCGGCCGTACGTCTTGATGCTGGTGGCGACCTGCTCGGCCAGCTCGCGCGTGGGCACCAGAATGAGCGCGCGCAGCGTGCCGCGCGGGCCGGCCGCCAGCCGCTGCAGGATCGGGAGCACAAACGCGGCGGTCTTGCCGGTTCCGGTTTGCGCCGAGCCGATCAAGTCACGGCCCGCAAGGGCCAGCGGAATCGCTTCGGCCTGGATGGGTGTGGGTTGCGCGTAGCCTTCATCGGCGACGGCGCGAACCAGTTCGGGCGCTAGGCCCAGTGCTGCAAATGGCATTTCTACTCCTCGACGTCTAGACGTGTAGACGTCTAGCCGTTACTCACACGCGCGTCCCGAGCTGGGCCAATCCCAACTCGACAAGACGCTGCTTCAGTTGTGAACCTGAGGGAGACAAACCGTGCGTGTGTTCAGCGACGGAGTCCCTGAGCGGGACTTCCAGGAAGGAGCCAGCTCGCGGTTCTTTGCGCTGCTAAAGCTAACGACAAGACGCGAAGAAACAAGACCTTAGAAGACGCAGCAGACGCAACAGATGCAGCAGTGGTCGCCAGGCCCTTATGACCTCTGCTGCGTCTGTGGCGTCGCTTACTTCTCGTTGCTGGTCGCTCTGCCAGCCGGCTCGGTCCCCCACCACCACATCTTCGGCAATGCGCGCTGGCGCGGCCACACTTCGTTCAGCGTATCGCCCTCATACAGCCGCCCATTCTTCATCACGTACTTCACCGTATTCGTGTTGTGGATGTCCTCGAGCGGATTGGCATTCAGGACGATCAGATCCGCCAGTTTGCCCGGCTCGAGCGATCCGAGATCCTGCTCCATGCCGATCGCATGCGCACCGTTGATTGTGGCGACGCGGAGCACGTCGTGCGACTTCATGCCGCCCGCGGCCATGGCCCAGAGCTCCCAGTGATCGCCGAGACCGTCCATCTGCCCGTGACCGCCGAGGCCGATGTAACCGCCGGCCTGGAGTATGGAATTCGCCGACGCGGCAATGCGGGGGAACACGTACTCGCTTTCCCGGAACCACGGCCGCCGCTCGGCGCGTCGGTCGATCTCATCGTGCGGCGTGAAGCGCCGGACTTTTGCATTGTCGTGGATGTCATAGCGCTCGTAGAAGAAATTCTCGCTCCACGGACCACCGTAGGAGACCAGCAGCGTCGGGGTATACGTGATCCCGGACTGCGCGATCAGCTGCACCGCGTCCTTGTAGAGCGGCATGATCGGATAGCTGTGCTCGGATCCCGGATAGCCGTCGAGCACGGCCGTCAGATTCATCTTGAAGTCCAGGCCGCCTTCGATCGTCGGCATCAGGCCGAGCTCCTTGGCCGCCATGATGACCCACTGCCGCTGCTTGCGGTTCCCCGTCATGTACATCTTGATCGTGTTGATCCGATAGAACTCGCTGTAGCGCCGCAGCGCCAGGCGCGTGTCGTCGAGACTCTTGAAGTCTTCGGACCAAAACACGCCGGGGCCGGTGTGGAAGATGCGCGGCCCGAGAATCTCTCCGGTCTCCACCAGATCCGAGTACGTGAGTACGTCGGTGGTGGACGTCTGGGGGTCGCGCGTGGTGGTGACGCCCCACGCGAGGTTGGCGAGATACTTCCACACCTGCGTCTCGTGAATGCCCCATGTCGGCCACGGGTGCGCGTGCACGTCGACGAAGCCGGGGATGATGGTCTTGCCCGCGACATCGATCACGCGCGCCCCGGCGGGCGCCGATCCGGACGGACCGACCGACACGATGCGGTTGTCCTTGACGACGACGTCACCATTCTCGATGACCTCGTCCCCTTTCATCGTGATGATTCGGGCGCCGCGCAGCACCACCGTGCCGCGCGGAATGTCACGCGGCACGTCGATCGTGACGTCGACCCGCGGCGGCTCGTACGCCGGCTGCTTGGCGAGCGAATCGGCCCGCGAGCGCATGCGCTTCTGCACCGAGTCGGCCAGCGCCTTGAACGCGTCGCCCTTCAGTGAGTCGGAGCGGATGGAATCGGTTCGGGCTTTGAGCTTGTCCATCGAGTCCGCAACGACGGGATCCCACTTCAGGAACGAGCGGCCCGTAGACCAGTACGCCTGGCGACCATCGGTCGTCCATCCGACGAACTCGCCCCCGATCATCGTCAACCGCTTGACCGGGAACGCCGCCGATGAGGGATCCGACACGTTGACGACCGGAGTCTGTCCCCCGATCAGGGGCAGCGTGACCATGTAGACGTAGTTGTCGAGCTGCGCCACGACGCGATCGGAGTCGGGACTGATGAGGATCTCATCGGCGATATCGGGCTCGGCTCCGGGCCCGGGATACGTGTAGCCGGTGACGCGGATGTGCTGCCGGCGGTCCGTCCCGTCATAACGCATCGAGACGAGCCCTTCGGGACCTTCATAGATGTAGATGCGGTTCGGATCGCGGCTGAAATGCGGCCGGCCGAAGCCATTGATCGGCGAGATCTTCGTGAGCGCGCCACCCGCGGCGGGCACCCAATCGATCTCGTATCCGGGGGCGAAGTGCTCCTCGGTCCGGGGCGCGCGGGGTCCCTTCACCACCACGATGCGCGCGCCGTCGGGTGACCACACCGGCGTGTCGTAAAATGCACTGTCGGTGCTCAGCCGAACGGGCCGGCTCTTCCCATCAGCCCGGATCTTATTGAGCGTACCGCCTCGATCGGTCCACGTCACGTACGCGAGCCACTGCCCGTCGGGTGACCACGCCGGGACTTGCTCCTTCACGGAATCGGTGGTCAAACGCCGGGGCGTGCCGTTCGACAGATCCATGACGTAGAGCCGGTCCAGAGCGCTGAACGCGAGCCGCTTGCCGTCGGGCGATGGCGACGCGTTGCGGATCTGGCGGACCAGTACCTGCGCGGTATCGACGCGGATCGGCAGATGCACCAGCGGCCCGAGCTGCTGCTCGACCTTGGCGGTGAACGGAATGTCGGTCACCTGCCCGGAGGGGACAGCGACGCGGTGCACCGTGCCGCCGTACGAAACGATGATCGCCTGGTTGTCGGGCGTGAACGAATACCCGGGATACAGATCGCGGGTGAAGCGCGATTCCTGATCGTCCCGTGTCACAGGATAGACGAGCCATTTCTCGTCGCCGGACGCGAGGTCGCGCAGGCGCAACCCGGTCTCGGCGTCGTAGCGCGTGGCATACACCAGCCACTTGCCGTCGGAGGACAGCGCCGGCCGCATGGCGCTGCCGTACATGTCGGTTTGCGTGAAGAGACGGCCTGTCTGCCGGTCATAAATCGCGAGTTGCCACAGCGGATACTGGAGGTTGTAGCCGAAACCGCCGCGATGCCGGGAGACCCAGATGTAGCGGGGATCCTTCCCGAATGCCGGGCCGAGCGTGTTCATCGGCGGGGGCTGGTTCGGACCAGCCTGCACGCCAACATCGCGGCGCCCGTTCCGCCGTCCTTATGAATCAGCCACAGCTCGTAGACGCTGCCGAGCAC
>DASZCG010000137.1:0-2367 GCA_035943355.1 Gemmatimonadales bacterium | reverse complement strand
CGTGTCGCACGTGGCGCCGGCGCACACCGACACCGACGTGATCGTGCGGTTCGAGCGCGCCAACGTGCTGCACGCGGGTGACGTCTTTTTCAACGGCCGCTATCCCCTGATCGACGGGTCCACCGGTGGCCGAGTGGACGGCATGATCGCGGGGTGTGACCGTTTGCTCCACCTGGCGGATGCGGACACCAAGATCGTCCCGGGCCACGGCCCGCTCGCCGCGAAGGCCGACCTCGTGAAGTATCGCGACATGCTCGCCACGGCTCGGGACCGCGTGCGGACGCTCAAGAACGCGGGGAAGTCCTTGGAGGAAGCCATCGCCGCCAAGCCGCTTACCGATCTGGATGGCGACTGGGGTTCGGGGAGATACAAGGGCGATGACTTCGTCAAGATCGTCTACCTGACGCTGTAACAAGTCCATTTTCAACAGCAGGTCCCTTCGCTTCGCTCAGGGCAAGCTCTTCGCTCCGCGCGCGTTTGATACACCGTGCGCGATACTGATACCGTATGCATATTGTGCATACACCATTTTCAGGGACCCTCCATGGGGCGCAAGGTGCGCAAGACACTCAACATCGATGCTGAAAAGCTCAAGCGCGCGCGGGAATACCTCGAGCTCGATACGGAGACGGAGGTCATCGACCGGCTGCTCGATGACTGTGAGTTCGAGCGGGAGTTGGAGGCGTTGAACCGGGAGTTCCGGCCGTTCCTGAGGACCTTCCGGTCGCCACTCGTCACCCGTGCCCCGCACCGCCGGGGGGGGCGCCGCAAGTGAAGGTCTGCCCCGACACGAATTGCTGGATCGGACGGGGTCTCGAGGAAGGGCCCGCCGGGAGGCGGGGTGCCAGGGTCCTGCTGGTCACGGTCGTGCTTCAGGAGCTCTGGGCAGGCGCTGGGACCACCGAGGGGCGCGCGTACGTAGAGCGGTTGTATACACTCGCGTGGCGGCAGCGACGCCTCGTGAATCCCCCGACTGGCGCGTGGATCCTCTCGGGACAGGCCCTCGAAGTCCTGGCGCGGCGGCGGGCATATGGGCCCGCGCGTCTGCGCGCGTTGCGCAACGATGTTCTACTTGCTGCGACGGCGTTCGTTCACGGTGCGGCCGTCATGACGCGCGATCGAGCTGACTTCGCGCCGATCGCCGAGGTGTTGCCGGTGCGGATCGTAGAGCCGGGGGGATAACACTCCCTACGCGCCCCCCCTTCTTCATCTCTCTCCCCTCTCTTACAAAGCGAGCCAGCCTGTCATCCTGAGCGAAGCGAAGGACCTGCTTTTCGGGACCTGAGCGAAGCAGGTCCTTGACAAGCCGCTGTGCTCCGGTAGAAAAGAGAAAAAGAAGGAAGTCGCGGGTATCATCGAGAACCATGACAGCTCCGATCCGCATCGTCCCGCTGCACCGGCCTCGGCCTGACACAGCCGCCGCCGTCCCCGGAATCGCCGCGCCTCCTGCCGCGCAGCTCACCTATCGCGGCGGCCCGCTCCTGACCGCGGTGCAGGTGTTCAGCGTTTACTGGGGCGCGGCGTGGAACGACGCGGCGCAACAAGCCACGATGCAGAAGCTCAACGGCTTCCTGCAATTCATCGTCGCGAGCCCATACGTGGATCAGCTGGCCGAATACAACACACCGCAGCACAAGATCGCTCATGGGAGCTACATCGGGACCGCCACCATCACCGACCCGCCGACCGGCACGAGCGTGACGGACGCGGCGATCCAGCAGATGTTGGAGCAGCAGGTGGCGCGCAAGGCGCTCCCCCCCCCGGCGCCGACGCCGAACACGCTGTACGTCGCGTTTCTGCCGCCCGGGGTCACCGTGGTGGCCGGCAAGGACCGCTCGTGTCAGGTGTTCTGCGGCTACCACGACCGATCCGCCGCGCAGCTGTTCTACGCCGTCCTCCCCTACCCCAACTGCGCCGGCTGTCTCGGCGGGGTCGGCGTGCTCGACGCCCTGACCTCCGTCTGCTCCCACGAGCTCGCCGAGGCGATCACCGATCCGATCCCCGGCCAGGGATGGTACGACGACACGCAGGGCGAAATCGGCGACGTGTGCGCCTGGCAGAACAAGAAGCTCGGCTCTTACCTAGTACAGCTCCTCTGGTCGAACCGCGCGCGCGCCTGCGTCTAGCACTCCCGCCGACTCGACAACAGCAGGTCCTTCGCTACGCGCGCGTCCCGCGCGCTTCGCTCAGGATGACAAGTCGCTGCCCTCATGTAAGAAAAAAGGATGGGGGTTCGCGCGCAGACGAAAGTCCTTGTGGGTTCGAATCCCACCACCAGCACGCTCGCTTCCCCATTGACTCGGGGGATTTCATCGCCGATGTTTCGCATACGTGAGAGGTCTCTGCGTAGCCAGTTTCGCTCCGCGT
>DASZCG010000136.1:0-1732 GCA_035943355.1 Gemmatimonadales bacterium | reverse complement strand
GGACAGGACACCGCGGCAAGGCGGATTCTTCCGCTCCGACGACGGCGGAGAAACGTGGACGCGGCTTTCCTCCGATCCCGCGCTGTGGGGACGGGGATGGTATTTCGAGAAACTCGCCGTGGATCCCAAGGATCCGGACGTCGTGTATGTGCCGAACGTCGCCGTGTCACGCTCGATGGACGGCGGCAAGACCTGGGTCGTGTTGCGCGGTTCGCCCGGCGGTGACGACTACCATCAAGCGTGGATTTCACCGGACGACACCAGCACGATGATCGTCGCCAGCGACCAGGGCTGCATCATCACGCGCAATGCCAAGGCCGCGGACCCGCGGGAGGTGACCTGGAGCTCATGGTTGAACCAGCCCACGGCGCAGATCTATCACGTCTCGGTAGACTATCGCTTCCCGTATTGGGTCACCGGCGCCCAGCAGGACAGTGGGGCCGTGGCCGTGTGCTCGCGCGGCAAGTTCGGCGAGATCTCGATGCGCGATTGGGAGCCGATCGGCGCGGGCGGCGAGAGCGGCTTCACCGCGGGAGACCCGCAGCACCCGGGCATCGTGTTCGGCGGCACCGGCAGCCGCTTCAGTCTCCCGCTGAATCGGTTTCTTCCCGGGACCGTCGCGCCGACAGGTCCTCAACCTGGCCGCTCCGACTGGACACAGCCGTTGGTCCTGTCGCCGCTCGCGCCGCACGCACTCTACTACGCCAATCAATTCCTGTTCCGGAGCACGGACCGCGCCAAGACCTGGAGCACCATCAGCCCGGACCTCACGCGAGCAGATCCAGGGGGGGGCGTGCCACCGAATCTTGACGCGACGGCCGCGGCCCAGACCGACCGCAACGGCAAGCGCGGCGTGATTTACGCGATCTCCCCATCGCCGCGCCTGGCGCCGCTGGTGTGGATCGGCACGGACGACGGCCTCATTCACGTCACGCCGGACGACGGCAAGACCTGGCGCGACGTGACGCCGCGCGACGTGACGCCCTGGAGTCGAGTCACGGGGGTGGAGGCCTCGCACTTCGATGCCAACGTGGCGTACGCCAGTGTCGATCGGCATCAACTGCAGGATTTCGACCCGTACATCTATCGCACGCGCGACATGGGCAAGACGTGGCAGCCGATCGTCAACGGCCTGCCGGCGGGCGTGTACGTGCACGTCGTCAAAGCAGACTCCGTGCGCCAGGGACTGCTGTTCGCCGGGACGGAACGCGGCGCCTACCTCTCCTTCGATGACGGCGAACAATGGCAGCCCTTGCAACTCGACCTGCCGGTCACCTCCGTGCGGGATTTCGCGATCTATCAGAACGACTTGATCGTGGCGACGCATGGACGCGGCTTCTGGGTGATCGACGACATCAGCCCGCTCCGCCAGGCGGGCGACGCGGTTGTCGCCGCGGACGCGTATCTCTTCACGCCGGCTGATGCCATCAACGTCCAACAGGGGGGCGACAACGGCACACCGTTCCAGCGCGACGAGCCGCGCGCGGACAATCCACCGGATGGCGCGATCCTCTACTACTATCTCAAGGCCGAGGCCGCCGGCCCCGTTACCATCGAGATTCTCGACGACACCGGAAAGACCGTCGACACACTCAGCAGCGTTGCGGCGTCGCCGGCCGCGGCCGATTCCGCGGCGGCAGCCGGTATTCCCAGCGTTTCCCCCCTGTGGCGGCCCGGGGGGGCACCACAGTCATTGCCGACATCTGCCGGACTGCACCGCGCGGTGTGGCGC
>DASZCG010000135.1:0-5786 GCA_035943355.1 Gemmatimonadales bacterium | reverse complement strand
AATGTCAACCGGCAACAGCTGGCGCAGCGTCTCGACGCCGTAGAACACGCCGGCGGGGCGGTAGGCGGGAATCGTGATGCGCGTCGGGGTCACCGTCAGGCGATAGCCCTCTTCGCCAAGCTTCGACAGCGTGGAGTCGAGGCGCAGGGAAATCGCCTGTGCGGCGGTACCTGCGGACGCCAGCACCGCTAACCGATAGCCGGAAGCCGGTTGTAGCCAATCAGCCAGCTGATAGCCGATCTGGCGTGTGCCGCGATCGGTAACGATCACCGTTCCCGCGGTGACCACGAATGATCCGGTGCCGCGCGTGAGCCGCACCGGACGCGGAATGACGGACAGCGCGGTGTCCTGGACACTCGTAAGCAGAGTGACGAGCGCGATGAGGTCGATCATGGACGCCAACGATACCGCTCGCCGGGATGTTCGGCGAGACGTAAATTAGCCGCGCTCACCACCACTCATTGCGATGAATCGACGGGATTTCCTCGTCAGCGCCGCCAGCGCGGCAGGCTTCGCCCGGACCCGCGACGACTGCGACGCACTGGCGCACCCGGCATTACTCGCGGTGCTGGGCGGTGAGACGGTGCGGGGAATCGGGCAGCGATACCGCGCGCTCGTGGCCACTGAGCGCGATCGCGAGCCCCTGCGCTCCGCGATTCTCGCGAGTGGGCCGTTGCGCAGCTTCTGGATGCCACGCGCCGCACTGGCGCAGCGCGTGCGCGCGGACTTTGCCGCCGGGCGTACGGTGCTCGTCGCTGGCTGGGTGCTGTCAGTGACCGAAGCGCGCCAGTGCGCGCTCTATTCGCTCCTGCCCAGCCCTCCCACCCCACGCTGACCGGCCGCGATGCACATCGACGCCCGCACGCTGCCGAACGGCACGGTCCTCGAGGGAGACCTCTGCATCGTCGGCGCCGGTGCAGCCGGCATCACGATCGCGCGGGAATGGATCGGCGCGCGCCAAACGGTGCTGCTACTCGAGGGTGGCGGCCTGCAGTACGAGGCCGCGATGCAGGATCTTTACCGCGGCGACATCGTGGGGCTGCCGTACTTTCCGCTCGAAGCGGCGCGGCTGCACCTCTTTGGCGGCACGACCGGGCATTGGGCGGGATTCTGCTCGACATTCGATGGCATCGACTTCGCAGCGCGCGACTGGGTGCCGCACAGTGGCTGGCCGCTCCGCCGTGAGGACCTCGACCCCTTTTACGCGCGCGCGCAGCCGCTGCTCGAGCTCGGCCCCTACGACTATCGCGCGGCGTTCTGGCAACAGCAGGATCCCGCGCTGGTCCCGCTCGGCCTCGACCCCAGCGCGGTGTGGACCAAGATGTGGCAGTTCAGTCCACCGACGCGCTTCGGGACGACCTATCGCGACGCGATCTTCGCCGCACCCAACGTGCGGTTGTACACGCACGCGAACGTCTGCACAATCGAACCGAACGACGCCGCCAGCGCGGTGCAGGGGCTGCGCGTGCGCGACTTCGCCGGCAAAGAGCTGCGCGTACGGGCGCGGCACTATGTGCTGGCCTGCTGCAGCATTCAGAACGCGCGGCTGTTGCTCGTCTCGAACGTGGGAAACGCGCACGATCTTGTCGGCCGATTCTTCATGGAGCATCTCGAGATACCGAGTGGCCGGCTCGCGCTCGCGCCAACCGCGGCGCCGGCGGGAATGAAGATGTACGAGTGGATTCCGCACGTGACGAAGGCGCGCGGCGAGCTGGCGCTCGCCCCGGCCGTGCAGCGCGAGCAACGCGTCCTGAACGCCACCGTGTCACTCGACCCTGGAGCGCCCGATGAGGTCGCCCAAAGCACGTTTCAAGCAGTCACGCCCGACGTGCTTGCCGCTCAGCGTGACTCGGAGGCTGCTGGCAGCCACGAGCCGAGTTCCCCCCCCGTCCCAAGTCCGCCGCGGTCCGGACGATTCTTCCATGTGATGACGCGGCAGGAGCAGGCCCCGAATCCGAGCTCGCGCGTCACGCTGAGCAGCGACCGCGACGCGCTGGGGATGCCGCGGGCCAGGCTCGATTGGCAACTGACCGCGCTCGACAAGCAGTCCTTCCAGCGCTTCTATGACGTGCTCGGCCGGGAGTTCGGCCGGAGCGGGCTGGGGAGAGTCCAGGTGCTGGACTGGGTGCGGACTGAGGACCCCGCATGGCCACGAACGCTGAGCGGCGGCTGGCATCACATGGGGACGACGCGAATGCACCGCGATGCGCGCTCCGGTGTGGTCGACGCGGACTGCCGAGTTCACGGAATTGCCAACCTGTCGATCGCGGGCGCGTCCGTGTTTCCCACCGCCGGCGCCGTCAATCCGACTCTGACGCTGGTCGCGTTGAGCCTGCGGTTGTCGGATCATTTGAAGCGCCGGCTCGCCTAGCCGCCGGTCGGGGGGACGGTAGATTAGCGCGCTATGAAACGACGCGACTTTGTTCAGACGATGGGGGCCGCCGCGGCCGGTGGTCTGCTCGCGCGCGCTCCCTTCCGCCCCGCCAAAAAACTGGAGCACATCGGGCTCGAGACCTACGCGGTGCGCCACGCGATGGCGCAGGACCCCGACCGCACGCTTGCCGCGATTCGCGCGATCGGCTACACCGACGTCGAGCTGCTCTGGTCCTTCAATCTCTTCGGCCGCACGCCGCAGCAGGTCGCCGATACCCTAAAGAAGGAAGGGCTGCGCGCGCCGTCTGCGCACATGTCGGCCGATACGATTTTTGTGGGCTGGGAGCGGAGCCTCGAGAAGGCCAAGATCCTGGGGCACGAGTACCTGATCGTCCCCGATTTCGAAGACTGGACCAAGCAGTCGCTGGACGACTGGCGGGAGTGGGCCGATCGCTTCAATGCCGCGGGCGCCGTGGCGCGCAAACACGGCGTCTGGCTCGCCTTCCACAACGAGTCCTATCACCAGAAGCCGATCGACGGGCAGATCCCTTTCGACGTCTTCATCGCGCGCCTCGACCCGTCGGTCACGCGGCTCCAGCTCGACGTCGGCAACATGCTCATCGGCGGCGGCGATCCGATGCAGTACCTCACAAAGTATCCGAACCGTTTCTGGAGCTTCCACCTCAAGGACGCCGTGCCCGATCGATCGAAAGACACCTGGCTCGGCAAAGGGATCTTCGACTTCAAGAAGTTCCTGGCGGCGGTGCCGAACCTCGAGCAGAAGCCGGCCTATGTCGAGCAGGAAACCGCGACCGACGCCGACGGTGACATGGCCGACGCGCGCGCCAACTGGCAGTACCTGAACCAGCTGGAATTCTGATGCGACTGGCCGCGCTGGCGGCTGCGATCGCGGCCGGCGCAGCGCCCCCCCCCGCCCCCCCCGCGGCCGCGCTGCAACAACCCGCGCGCGCGCCGGCCACGCATTACACCTACGTCATCGTACACGGTGCGTGGGGCGGTGGCTGGGACTGGCGCGCCGTCGACTCCCTGCTCACGCGGCACGGCCACCACGTCCAGCGAGTCACCTTGACCGGCTTGGGCGAACGCCATCACCTCGCCTCCCCGGACATCGGTTTGTACACGCACATCGAGGATGTCGTCAATACCATCCTGTGGGAGAACCTGCACGACGTGGTGCTCGTAGGGCACAGCTATGGCGGGATGGTGATCAGCGGCGTCGTCGATCGCGTGCCAGACCGAATCAAGCGTCTCGTCTACGTCGATGCGCTGCTGCCGGACTCCGGGGAGTCCGTCGTGCTCATGCAGGGCGCGGACACAGGGCGCTCGAATTTTCTCGCGCAGCTCAAGCGCGGCGACTACCTCGTCCCCATGTGGGTGCAGGACACGACGGTGATACCGCGCGACGTGCCGCAATCGCTGCGCACGTTCACCGACACACTCCGGCTCGTGAATCCGGCGCGGAAGCATGTCGCCGCGACCTACATTCTGACGTACGAGCCGCAGATCGATCCCGATCCGTTCCAGCGGTATGCTGACCGCGCGGCGGCGCGCGGGTGGCCGGTCGTGAAGATGGTCTCGGATCACGTGGTCGAGCGGTCGCACCGCGCCGAGCTCGTGAAGCTGCTGGAGAGCATTCCGTGATGCTGCTTGCAGCGTTGATCGTGGCGAGCAGCGTGCCGGCGCAGGACACCACGATCAGCAGTTTTCTCAAGACCGTCGAGATCGCCTCAGGCAAGATCGCAACCGTCTATAGTGCCGACCGCCACTTTGAAGCGCCCAACTGGTCACGGGATGGGCGCTTTTTCCTGTTGAACAGCGACGGCCGGCTGTATCGCCTCAACGTGGGATCGCATCAGCTCAACCCGCTCCCGGTCGACTTCGCCACTCCACGGATCAACAACGACCACGGCATCTCACCCGACGGCAAATGGCTCGTGGTGAGTCATGAGCCGACCGAGGATTGGCTCACGTCCAGCGTGTATCTGCTGCCGATCACGGGTGGCACCCCGAAACCGGTCACGACCAAGGCGCCGAGCTTCTGGCACGGCTGGTCGCCGGACGGCAAGACGCTCGCGTTCGTGGGACGGCGTGATGGGGAGTTCGACATCTACACGATCCCCGTGGCCGGCGGGGACGAGAAGCGCATCACGACGTGCCGCGGGCTCGATGACGGTCCCGACTATTCTCCTGATGGCTCCTTCATCTATTACAACTCGTTCTGCAGCGGGAAAATGCAGATCTGGCGCATGCATCCCGATGGCAGCGGCGCCGAGCAGTTGACGCGCGATGCGTATGCGAACTGGTTCCCGCATCCGTCGCCCGATGGACGCTGGGTCGTGTTCCTTTCCTTTATCGAGGATCAGGGGCAGGACCATCCGTTCGGCAAGCAGGTGAAACTCCGGCTCATGGATTTGCGCGATCGTTCCGTGCGCGACCTCACGCCACCGTTTTTCGGGGGACAGGGAACGATCAACGTTCCAAGTTGGTCACCCGATAGCCGGCGCGTGGCGTTCGTGTCTTTTGAGACGCATGTTAAGGCTCCATGACGCCGCTTCTGTTGCTCGCTGGTCTGTTCCAAACTCCGTCTAGCCCGTCTCGCCCGTCGCTGCTGATTCGTATCGATGACATCGGGATGAACCACTCGGTGAACCTGGCGCTCGCCCAGCTTGCCGACACCAAGATCCCGCTCTCCGCCTCCGTGATGTTTGCGTGTCCGTGGTATCAGGAAGCCGTCGACATTCTCAGGAAGAACCCGCAGATCTCCGTCGGCGTGCATCTCGTGCTGAACTCAGAGTGGAAGTATTACCGCTGGGGACCGGTGCTGGGAAAGGAAGCAGTGCCGTCGCTCGTTGACAGCGTCGGCTATTTCCTCCCCTCGACCGATGCGTTTCTGGCGCGCAAGTATGACCTTGGCGAAGTCGAGCGCGAGCTGAGCGCCCAGGTCGAGCGTGCGCAGCGGTCGGGGTTACGGATCGCCTATGTGGACTACCATATGGGGACGGCGGTCTCGACGCCGGAGCTGCGCGCCATCGTGGAGCGCATCGCGGCGAAGTACAGCGTCGGCATCTCGCGCTACTTCGGCGAGAGCGCTCACACGATGTTCGACACGCCCATCGACCAGAAAGAGGCCGGATTTCACGCTCTCCTGGACAGCCTGACGCCGGACAAAGTGAACCTCGTCGTCGTCCATGCCGCCCAAGCCACGCCGGAGATGCGGGTGCTCGTGGACATGAATGACGCGACGCAGAACAGCGCCACGGGTGAGCCGCTGATGGCACTGCATCGCCAGGCGGAGCTGGACATGCTCCTCAAGTTCGCCAAGGGACCCGACGCGAATCGTGTCACGCTCACGAACTATGCCGCAGTGATCACTCGTCAGGGGCGCGCCAGCA
>DASZCG010000134.1:0-4770 GCA_035943355.1 Gemmatimonadales bacterium | reverse complement strand
CGCTGCGAGGCGCGGTCACGTTCATGCGCCGCGCGTTGGACGAGCGCGAACGCGATGAAGTGCTGCGGCTCAAGCGGCTGAAGTCGTCCCGTACGGTGTAGGTCTTGCCGGTGCCGCCGCGGGCGCGGAGCTTTGGACTTGTGAGACACGGTGAGCCTAGTCATGGGCCGGTGTGCGAGCCCCCACAGGAGGAGTAATGATCCGCTGGTGCCTGGTTTCGGTTCTCGTCCTATGCCTGGTGCTTTTCAGGCCCGTCCCACTTGGCGCGCAAGTACCGCGGCCGGCTGATTCGGTGGCCCGAGAACATGCGCCGCCACCTCTCGATTCGGCGCTCGCGGCGCGTGGACGTGAGCTCGCGGATCAATACGGTTGCCGCGCGTGCCACACATACAAGGCGTCGGAGCCCAAGGCAATGGGCCCGTCGCTAAACGGCATCTTCCAACGGCGTGATTCGGCTTACCTCGACCAGAAGCTCGCTGAGCCGCAATTCGACAATGCCAAGAGCCTGATGCCGAAGCTGCCGTTGACGGCGAGCGAGCGCCGGGCTATCGTCGAGTTCCTCAAAACCCTGAACTAGGGCTTCGGGGTTGTCCCAAAGGCCAATCGAACGCGAGGAATCGTGCCTTCTTCGTAAGACGATGGACGAGCGGATGACATGCACCGGTTGGTTCCCTAGCGCCTGCGTGGGTGTTTTTTGACTGACAGCGACTCTCACAAACCTTTCATGCAGGCTTTATCTTGACTCCGCTAATCCTCAGCGGAGGCTCGATGCGCGGTGGTGTGAAGCTGATCGTGATCGTGGGCACCCTGTCCGCCCTCTTGGCGTGCAGGAAGGAGGCGCCGGCGAACAACACGGGCGCGAATCCCGGCGCGCAGGGCTTGCGGAGCACGGGGCTGAACCGGCAGGACGAATTGCTGCTCGCGGCAGCCAATGTCGCGTTGCCGCCGCCTGGGGTGACGGCGGCGGATTTGCCGGACCCCAACTCCCAGGGGGCGCAACTCGTGGGACAATACTGCGGGCAATGTCACAACATCCCCTCGCCACAGATGCACAGCGCCACCGACTGGCCTGGTATCGCGCGGCGCATGTGGCTTCGGATGGAGCTTCTGCCGCCGACCCTCGGTGTCAAGGTCCCGACGGCCGCCGAGCGTTTTGCCATCCTCGATTATCAGAACACGAATGCGCTGAAAGTCAGTGGGAGTACCCTGCCACCCGGGACAGGGCGCGAGGCGTTTTCGCAGGTGTGCAGTCGCTGTCATGCCTTGCCGGACCCGCGCGTGCATTCGCGCGAGGATTGGGCGACGGTGTACGGCCGCATGGAACGGAATATGGAGCGGATGAAGGTGCCGCCCCCAACGAGGGAACAGGCATCCGACATTCTCCTGTATCTGCAGATGGTGGCAAGCCGACATTAGCCCGCTGGTAGACGGAGAGTACCTATGACGCTGCGCTATTCGGTCGTGTTGACTGCCCTTGTCGCGCTGGCGGGATGTACGAACGAGAAGGTCGTCTACGTCACCCTGCCACCGTTCAATCCGCCCGCCGATTCGGTGAACGGGTTCCTCGGGTACTTCACGGCGAGCACGAAGCAGACGACGTGCGGGAATTGCCATTCACTGCATCAGCGCGACTGGTCAGGCACGGCGCACTCCCACGCATGGAACGACCTCGTGTCGTCCGGCCACCAGGCTGCGAATGGCTCCTGCGATGCCTGCCACTCGGTCAGCTCGTACGGCAACATGGCCCCGGCACCGGCCGGCTACAAGAAAGTGGCCGATTCAGCGTATCATGACGTGCAATGCGAGAGCTGCCACGGCCCCGGCTTCAACCACGTGTCGGCACCGGACGCCGTCGGCAACGCGCCACTCGCGAACGTGTTTGTCGATACCGCAACAAACGGACCCGGGACGTGTGCCGCCTGCCATTCCGGTACCCACACGCCGTACTGGGAGGAGTGGAAGCAGTCTCTGCACGCGGCTATGGGCCGGCACGCCACTGAGGAGGAATGCCAGCGCTGCCACACCGGCCAGGGCGCCCTGGAATCCTGGGGAGTGACGGCCGCCTACATCGGCAGCGGCGACCCAATCGGTCCGAACGCCTTCGGAATTACCTGCCCCGTCTGCCACGATCCACACGGTACCGCCAAGGACCCTGTTACTGGACAGATGAATGAAGGCCAGTTGCGGTTCCCACTTTCGAGTTCCGATCCTGCCAGGCAGCTGTGCATGAAGTGCCACTATCGGCGCACCGTTCCCCTGGCGATGGACTCGACCAGGACCGAGAGCCCGGGAGGGAGCAACTCGCCGCACGCGCCGCAGGGAGCCACCGTGATCGGCGAGCTCGGGTATCAGAATCCGTCCTACCTCGATCCGGTGCTGATCGAAGTGGCCAAGACCGCGAGCCACGGGAACCTGACCAGGAACCCCAGGCTGTGCGCCGGCTGTCACGTGCATCCCTTCTCGTCGACGGATACGGCCAGCGGGATGACGATTTTCGCGACCGGCCACCTGTTCCGGCCGATCCCGTGCTACGGGCCGGACGGGATCACGCCGACGGACTCGATCAAGAACTGCGCGTACACGCCCGCGGAGCGGTCGTTCAAGGCGTGCGTGGGGTCGGGATGTCATGCGAGCGAAAACGAGCCCGCCGGGCTGCTCGCGGTGGCGCGCGGGCGGATTCAGGACCTCACGACCACCCTGTGGGTGAACTCGAACACGGCCAACAGCGGGATTGACACGCTCGACACGGGCATCCTTCCCGCGATCCTCAAAAATACGTGGAGCCTGAAGGGAACGCTCAACAACCTGACGCTCTTCGCGAATGGGGCGGTGGCGCAGGGTGACAGCGTGATCAACCTCGACGCCACCAGCCTGACGGGCAAGCTCGCGGTGGGAAACACACTCCAGATCGGCGCCAGTCAATACACCGTCACTGCGACCGTCACGGCCGCAGCGAATCAGCTCAACGGCGTGCATGTCAGCCCACCGCTCAGCGCGGCGGTCGCAGACAACACCAAAATCCTGGTCATGAAGATGGGCGACCTGCTTCAGGGAGACCGGGTCGTCACAGCGGCTGACGGGGCCGAATTCAACGTGCGAGCGGTCGGCGAGGACGCCAGCGGCAACTTCATAACGACCTCTGTTTCAGGGGCTGACAGATCGCACACGGTTCACAATCCGTTCCTCGCCGAGGCGCTGCTGCGGGCGAACATCGACGAGTTGACGGCCCTCTACGGGTCGCAGCCGTGGTTCCCAACCATCCCTGCGTCGGTGCAACGAATCTTGTCCGGCCCGCTGGGCGCAACGGGCAAAGTGCCCTTCACGTCCCCGGCCAGGCGCGCTGGCCAGCGAGTCAGTCTACGGTAGATTGCCGCTGATGACCCTGTTGCCCGGCCCCGGGATCCTCGTGGTCACCGGGGTCGGTGTTTTAGTCCAGCAGCCCGCTCCCGGCGTGACGGCAGTGGAGTCCCCCCTGCCGGGGGGGATTGCGGCCGTGGTGCGCTTCCTGTTCAACCTGCCATCGTGGCTTCAGATCGCCGGCGCGGCACTGGGCGCCGTCGTGGCGATCGTGCTGGTCGTCATGGTTTGGCGCCGACGTCGGCGGATCATCACCTGGGTCCAGACGCGCCCCCGGAATACCCGGCTGGTGCTGCTGGGCGGCGTTGCCGCCATCGTCCTGCTCGGCATCGGGTTCGGTGCCACGAGCTGGAATTACATGCAGCACGACAACGGCTTCTGTACCGGGTGCCACGTCATGGGTTCCGCGTACGTCCGGTTCACGCAGAGCGAGCACAGCCAACTCTCCTGCCACAGCTGCCATCAGCAGTCGATCGTCGCGAGCATGCGGCAGATGTATCTCTGGGTGGCCGAGCGGCCGACCGAAATCGGCCCGCACGCCAAGGTCCCGAACGCTGTCTGTATGAAATGCCATGTGACGGGCGAGAAGGAGGTGTGGCGGCGTATCGTTTCCACGGCCGGTCACCGCACGCACCTCGAGTCCCAGAATCCCGCACTCCGCAACGTGCAGTGCGTCACATGTCACGCGGTCGAGGTGCATCATTTCGCGCCACTTGACCGCACCTGCGGCAAGGCCGGCTGCCACGAGATGAACAAGATCGCGCTCGGCAAGATGCGTGATCAGACGTCGCTCCACTGCACGACCTGCCACCGCTTCACCGCCGAAGTGCCGGTGCTCGCCACACGCGATTCGGCGGCCGGCACGCTACGCCCCAACGAGCGGGAGTGCTTTTCCTGTCACGCCATGCAGGAGCGTCTCGCCGCGATGAACTTCGATCCGGCGCGCGATCCGCACCGTGGTACCTGTGGCATGTGCCACGATCCGCACAAGCAGTCGACGCCGGCTGACGCACGCCTTACCTGCACCACCGCCGCATGCCACGCGGACTGGCGGAAAGTCCCGTTCCACACCGGGGCCACACACCGCAAGGCGACGGCCTCGTGCATCACGTGCCATCTGCCGCATCAAGCGCGCGTGGATGCCAGCGATTGCACGGGCTGCCACGAGGCCGTGCGCGAACGCTCGCGCCTGAAGCCGCCGCTTCCGTTCGATACCACGCGAGTGCAACGCAGAGTCTCGGTGGCACCCGAGCGACCGCAAAAAATCAAAGGCGACGCTCCACCGCTGGTCGATTTCACCGCCGCGCCCGATTCGTTCTCGCATTCCCGACACAAAAAACTCGCCTGCATCACCTGCCACGTCACGGCACGCAATGCGCGGCTCACATTCACGCCGCCCCGCGGCTGCCAGCT
>DASZCG010000133.1:0-3341 GCA_035943355.1 Gemmatimonadales bacterium | reverse complement strand
CCTGCCTTCCTTGTAGGCCTGAAGACTAAATGTCGTCGGCGCGGGATCACGCCGCCGGCCGGCGCGACCTGCGAACATCGACGGGCACGGGAGTGGCGGGACAGTGGTTATCCCGCGTCTGTCGCGTTCGGTGTCTCGAACCATCCTTGCTCGATCAGGTTCGCCTTGAGTTGATCCGCGATCAGCACGAGCGGCGCCTCGCCGACTCGTGAGAGGCGCGACTCGATCAACTCACCCGCCAGCTCGACGCGCAGCTCCAGTCCGAAGTCGTTCCGCCAAATCACTGCCGTGCATGTCGATTGGATGCCGTGCAGCGTCCACAGATCGCGGACGTGCTCAAGGGGTTGGCGGGCGTTTCTGGGGACCGGGTGGCGGCCAAGTGTGGGACACGCGCGTGATCGTAGCAGGGTCGTCCGACGCGCAATCCACAAACAGGAGTCTGGCGCGGATGGATCGCTGTCCGCTATCGCAGCGAGCCAAACACGTCTAGGCCCCATAGTCCGGAGCCAGCAAGCTCTCCGTAAGTGCTCTGTCCCATCGGCGATCCGCTGGATCCGCTAAAATCCCCGCGTTACTTCCTGACAACTGATGCCCCTCGGTCCCGGTGCTCGCCTCGGACCGTATGAGATCCAATCCGCCGTAGGTGCTGGCGGAATGGAGAGGTGCAATCGCTCACGACAACGGCAACGTTTGCTTGCTGGTAGTAAATGATGATCCCTGACCGCTGGGCGAACGTCGAGCGCTTGTATCACGCGGCGTTGGGGCGTGACGTCCGTGAACGCGCAGCCTTTCTGCGCGACGCGTGCGCGGGCGACGAGGAGTTGCGGCGCGAAGTGGAGGGGCTGCTCGCACAGGCAGCAAGTGGCGACTTCCTGGCTGAACCGGCGATCGCTGGAGCCGCCGAGTTGGTGAGTACGCCTGGAGCATCAGTGCTGACAGGTCGACGGATCGGCGTCTACCAGGTCCAGACGCTGCTCGGTTCGGGCGGCATGGGTGAGAAACTATGTAGGTGGTGAAGAGCGCAGGTCGTGGTTGTTACGCTTCCCTGAGACATCACTCACAAAGGAGCGTAACGATGATGACCACGACCTGCACGAACGAGTCTATCGCGGCGACCACGCCATCCTCGATCAATCTACTGCTGGCATTCGAGCTCGGTGAGCGCAGCTGGAAATTGGGCTTCACGACGGGCCTCGGGCAGCGGCCGCGCATCCGCCAGGTACCCGCGGGCGCGGTCGATCGTGTCCTCGAGGAGATTGCGCGCGCGAAGCGGCGACTGAAGCTGGCTGAGGAGACGGCGGTGGTCAGCTGCTACGAAGCCGGACGCGACGGCTTTTGGCTGCACCGGTATCTCGTCGCGCACGGCATCATGAACCACGTCGTCGATTCGTCGAGCATCGAGGTGAAGCGGCGCGCGCGGCGCGCGAAGACTGACAAATTGGATCTGGCTGGCCTGCTGGCACTCTTGGCGCGCTATCTGGCCGGCGACCGGCGCGCGTGGCACGTGGTGCGCGTGCCGAGTGTGGCGGATGAAGATGCGCGGCAGCTGCATCGCACGTGGGAGACGGTGCAGCAGGATCGATCGCGGCTGCTGTGTCGATTGCAGGAACTGCTGGTCACGCAAGGCGTGCGCCTCCCCATCCGCAACGATCTTCTGGCGCAGCTCGACGCGGCGCGGCTGTGGGACGGGACGCCCGTCCCGGCGGGGCTCCAGGCGCGGCTCCGGCGCGTGTGGGTGCAGCTGGAGCTGTTGAATGCGCAGCTTGAGGAGCTCGAGGCCGCGCGCGCCGCGCTGCCGGTCGATCCCGAGACGACGACCGGGCGCTATGTCATCCGGCTGCCGACGTTGCGCGCGATCGGGCCGGTGGGCGCCTGGGTGCTCGCGACCGAGATCTTTGGGTGGCGCGAGATCCGCAATGCGCGGCAACTCGGCGGTCTCGTTGGATTGGTCCCCGCCCCGTTTCAAAGCGGCGAGACCGCGCACGACCAAGGGATCACGCGCGCCGGCAATAAACACGTGCGCCGCCTGATGGTGCAGCTGGCGTGGAGCTGGCGGCGGTATCAGCCGACGAGCGCGCTCACGCAGTGGTATGAGCACAAGTTTGGCGGCGGCAGTCGGCGGCTGCGACGCATCGGCATCGTCGCGCTCGCGCGGAAGCTGCTCATCGCGCTGTGGCGCTACGTTGAGACCGGCGAGATTCCCGAGGGCGCGATCGTGAAAGCCTGAGCGCGCTCTCCGGCGCGGCGCCGCGACGCGGCACGCGCACGAGCTGGTGGCGCGTCCCCGTCGAATAAACCGGGTTCTTGAGTGGAACCGAGGGAGAGAAGGAGGGACGCGCCTCCCAGGCTTCCAGCAGGAGTTTCGGGTGCGTGGTGCCACACAGTGCACTGCCACGGATAGAAGGTACGTCGGAGCCGAAGGCTTCGACGACACGGAAGCCACCAGCGAGCATGTGCGCGCCGATGTGATCGCGCCGTCGGCGTGAGATCGGATCGGAATGGCACGTGATGCCTCGCCGCCTCCGCGAGCCCCGTTTGCTGGTGAGGGGCTCGCTCCGGCGGCTCAGGGAACGTGTGCCCTGATGACGGCGGAAGACTGAGGAACCGCGGGGGACTTGACAACCACCCACCTCATAGAAGGTCTATCGCGCACGTGATACGCGTTTGAAACGCGATGTCGCCGCGCGAAGCCGAGGTCCTCGCCTCACTCAATCATCCGAACATCGCTGCGATCTACGGTTCGCCTGAGGCCGAACCCCTGCGAGCTTGTCGGTTGCGAACGCTTATACGCGATCGTGGCGATCGTGGCCGGCAGACTCGGGATGCTCGAGCTTCTCCTCGGCGTTGTCGATCAGCGACCCGACAATCGCCACGAGCACGATCACTCCGAGCACAATGAGGGCGACAGTCAGCGTCAGCGGCATGCAGCAGCTCCCAGGGACCTAGAACGCGTTGCCGATGAACGGCAGCATGCGGCCGAAATACATGACGCCAATGGACAGGACCAGCGACGACGCGCCGAGAAGCTTCCCCCGGAGCGGCGCTTCCGCCGAGGCGGGCAGCGACCACGCCTCGTCATAGACGGTGAGGACCAGGTAGTTGATGCCTGCCAGCTCCAGCAGAATCACCTTCCAATGGAACGCCACATTCTGCGTGTACTGCTCGGAAGCGGCGATGAAGAAGAACATCCCGGTGATGAAGTTGATGCCGAAGCCCATGAGGCCGAATGGCAGCAGCCGGTGCACCGACGCGAACGACATCCCGCGCAGCCAGCCGACCAGACGCAGGTTGACGATCATCAGCACGCCGAACATCAGCGACATCCCGACAAAGTGCAGGGT